>JAVVPL010000040.1:0-2598 GCA_036655775.1 Bacteroidales bacterium
TTTTAATTCTTTTAATTCTTTTAATTCTTTTAATTCTTTTAATTCTTTTAATTCTTTTCCCTTCTTAAATGTTATTGCCCCAAAAAAAACATTTAAAAATCTCTTTTCTGGATCATTTTCGTGGCCTCACGAAAATGATCATACGCACTGATTTACAATACTTTTAAGTTTTATCCATCTTTCTTTTTTTGTTCTTCTCTTTTTCATTTTTTTCAACATTTTTTCTCTTCTTTTTCATTTTTTCTCTTTTTTTTATATTCCTTCCTTTTACCTCTCTTCTTAACTGTTATTCTCCCCTCAAAAGAACATTTAAAAACATCTTTTCCTGATCATTTTCGTGGCCCCACGAAAATGATCATACGTATTGGTTTACAATACTTTTAAGTTTTATCTATCTTTCTTTTTTGTTCTTATCTTTTTCTCTTTTTTAACATTTTTTTGCAAATTAAATTATAAATCGTAAATTTGTTTCCTGAATTTGCCTAGAATCGAAAATTTTCAAAATTTTGTTTTGATTTTTCTATGATCTAATCGTGAATTTGCCTCGTGAATCCATTGCAAATACTTCTTTCCTTTTGAGAGGGCATGGCTTAAAAAATGGGCGAGTTTTAATTTTTTTAATACCCTAACAGCATCAAGTATGTCAGAAGATAAAAATCCTTTATTAAGTGAAATTACCAATAGTGATTATCAATTTGGTTTTGAAACTCAAGTTATCAATGAGGCGCTTGCGAAGGGTCTCAATGAAGATACGGTGCGTTTTATTTCTGCCAAAAACAAAGAGCCTCAATTTATGCTCGATTTTCGTCTAAAAGCGTTTGCGCTTTTTAAAGATAAAATGGAGCCTCACTGGGCGCATTTTACGTATCCGCCCATCAATTACCAAGACATTATTTACTGGTCGGCTCCTAAGAGTGTGGCCGATTCTACCAAACACAGTGCGATTGATCCCGAATTGTTGGAAACTTTTGCCAAATTAGGTATTTCTTTGGATGAACAAAAAAAAATGAGTGGGGTGGCGGTAGATGCGGTCATTGATAGTATGTCGGTCAAAACTACTTTTTCCGATGAATTGGCCAAGGAAGGAATTATTTTTTGTTCTATCAGTGAGGCTTTACGTACGTATCCCGAATTAGTTCGTCAATATTTAGGTTCGGTTGTGCCTGCTTCGGACAATTTTTTTGCGGCACTTAATTCTGCGGTTTTTTCGGATGGTTCTTTTGTATTTATTCCCAAAGGGGTCAAATGCCCTATCGATTTATCCACTTATTTTCGGATCAATGCCAAAAATAGTGGTCAATTTGAACGCACGCTTATTGTGGCTGAAGAAGGGGCGAGTGTGAGCTATATGGAGGGATGTACGGCGCCTATGCGTGACGAAAATCAGTTACATGCGGCTATTGTAGAAATTGTGGTGCTCAAAGATGCCGAAGTAAAATATTCTACGGTTCAAAATTGGTATCCAGGCAATAAACAAGGTGAGGGTGGTATTTACAATTTTGTAACCAAAAGAGGAATTTGCAAGGGAAGTCATTCCAAATTGTCGTGGACACAGGTTGAAACGGGTTCGGCTATTACTTGGAAATATCCTTCGGTGATTTTGCAAGGCGACCATAGTGTGGGTGAATTTTATTCGGTGGCGGTTACCAACAATTACCAACAAGCCGACACGGGTACCAAAATGATTCATATTGGTAAACATACCAAGAGTACTATCATTTCCAAAGGGGTTTCGGCTGGACATAGTCAAAATAGTTATAGGGGTTTGGTCAAGGTGATGCCCAATGCGGAAGCGGCGCGCAATTTTTCGCGTTGTGACTCTTTGCTTATGGGCAATTTATGTGGGGCTCACACCTGGCCTGATATTCAATGCCAAAATCCTACGGCCATAGTGGAACACGAGGCTACTACTTCCAAAATTTCGGAAGATCAATTATTTTATTGCCAACAAAGAGGTATTCCGCCCGACAGTGCGGTGGGTTTGATTGTCAATGGATATGCCAAAGAGGTTTTGAACAAATTGCCTATGGAATTTGCGGTTGAAGCACAAAAACTCTTGAGTTTGAGTTTGGAGGGTAGTATAGGATAATAAATATCCGTTTTGTAGAGAGGTGCTTATAGATTTGCAAGTAAATCGAGAATAGTAGAGGATAATAAATATCCATTTTGCAGAGAGTTATTTTGATAAGAAAGCAAACATTTTTTATCAAATCAAATATAGAATTTCATTTTTGAATTTTAAATTGACTAAATTGAATTTTAAATTATAAATACTAAATCAATGTTATTAGAAATTAAAAATCTTCATGTTTCCATTCATGGCAGGGAAATATTAAAAGGCGTGAATTTACAGATTGACAAAGGGGAGGTGCATGCGATCATGGGACCCAATGGCACGGGAAAGAGTACGCTTGCTTCGGTAATTGCAGGTAAGGATGTGTTTGAGGTGACTCAAGGGGAGATTTTATTTAAGGGCAAAAATATTTTTGAATGGAGTGTGGAGGAGCGGGCTTGTGAGGGTATTTTTCTAGGCTTTCAATATCCAGTTGAAATTCCTGGGGTGAGTATCACCAATTTTATGCGTACGGCAGTGAACGA
>JAVVPL010000040.1:2608-11553 GCA_036655775.1 Bacteroidales bacterium
AACAACGTAAATACAAGGGCTTAGATCCTTTGAGTACGTTTGAGTTTGCGGCTTTGATGGAAGAAAAGAAAAAAGTGGTAGAGATGACGGCCAATTTAACAAATCGTTCGGTAAACGAAGGGTTTTCTGGGGGTGAAAAAAAGAAAAACGAAATTTTTCAAATGGCGATGTTGGAACCTACTTTGGCTATTTTGGATGAAACGGATTCGGGTTTGGATATTGATGCTTTGCGTATTGTGGCTGGAGGGGTCAACAAATTGCGTTCGCCTCAAAATGCCACGGTGGTTATCACGCATTACCAACGCTTGTTGGATTATATAGTTCCCGATTATGTACATGTACTTTCGGGAGGCAAAATAGTGAAAACGGGTAACAAGGATTTGGCTTTGGAGTTGGAACAAAAGGGATACGACTGGTTGGCAAAATAATTTTTATTTTGCATAGTGCGGATGTGCACACGATTCTCCAATGTGTTTGCTTCATCCATCTAAGGACCTGTATTTACATCATCAAATTAATCAAATTAAACCATGGCATCAATACAACAACATCTTTCTTCTTTATTTGTCGAAAACAAGGCTTTTTGGGGCGATACAGACACGAGTATTCTATCTTCTTTGCGAGCTCAAGGAATGGAAAAATTATCACTTCTGCTGCCTCAAATGAAAAAAAAGGATTCCTTTATGAAAAAACTGCAAAGTGAAGAAATCCTATCGCGTAATTTAGTTTTTCAGGGCGATAGCACGGAAGCGCAAATATTCCATTGTGAAGTGGATAATTTGGACACCTATCAGTTGTTTTTACAAAATGGGCATATTCAAAATACGATCAGCAATTCTCCTGCAACCAATATGCAGGGTTTGGTGGTTTGTTCTTTTGCACAAGCTCTCCAAACACATGCGGCCATTATGGAAACCTATTTAGGTCGTTTGTCGGAACATACCAACAAAACCAATCAAGAGTATGTGGATGCCAATCCCTCTGCACCCATGGGCGATAATCAAAATTTACAAATAGATGCAGCACGGGTAGCGATGAACGATGCTTTTTTACAAGATGGTATTTTTATTTATCTTCCCAAGGGTTTACATCTAGACAAACCTTTGCAATTGATTCATCTTTGCAATGCGCCAGGCAAAAGTTTATTGCAAGGGCGTTGTTTGTTGGTGATGGAAGATCATACCGATTTAACCTTAATTCAATGCACCGATTCCAATCAAACGGCCGATGCTTGGGTCAATGCGCTTACCGAAATATATTTGGGCGATTATGCGCATTTGGAATACCACTCTATGCAAAATCTCAACAACGTTTGCAGTCTTTACAACACGCTTTATCTTTTACAAAACAAAGCCAGTAAAGCGGATATTTTTTCGGTGAGTTTGAATGGAGGTAAAATAGCAAATTATCAAGAAGCATGGCTCAAAGGCGAAGGAGCGATTGCCAATTTGTTGGGTCTGTATTTGATGGACAAAAGTCAAGAGGTTGAAAACATTGTCAAAGTAAACCATGAAGCCCCTAATTGTCAAAGTCAGCAGCTCTTCAAAGGCATTTTGGACGACAGCGCTAAAGGCTTTTTTAATGGGCATGTCAAAGTGGAAAAAGCCGCTCAAAAAACAGAGGCTTTCCAAAATAATAAAAATTTATTGTTGACCGCAAAAGCAAAATTTATCACTCAGCCTTTTTTGGAAATTTATGCAGATGATGTGAAATGTTCACATGGAGCCACTGTGGGACAATTGGATGAAGAGGCTCTTTTTTATATGCGTGCGCGAGGAATTAGTCAAGCACAAGCACGTCGTTTATTGATGTACGCATTTACCGACGAAATTATTCGGAGAGTGAGCATTGACGCCTTACGCACTCAATTACAAATCTTGATCAAAAAACGATTGAGTGGGCAACTTTCAGCCTGTGAACAGTGTGTGTTGCATTGTGGCGAAGGCGAATCAATTTGTGCTAGCGAACTAGACTAACGTTATTTTGTGAGCCCCAAACACGTTTAATCCCAATTTAGTTACCACTTGTTTAATGGCCAATTGCGCTTTTATCGAATTGCCCGATCCATCCAAAGGAGGTGCAAAAGCTGAAATTCCAAACACCCCAGGCATTACGCCCATAATTCCTCCGCCTACGCCTGTTTTGGCAGGAATTCCTGAACTGTAAATCCAATCGCCCGTATGCTCGTAAAATCCCACGGCCGCAATAAGTGCAATAATCTTACTTGCTAAATTGGGAGCAAAAACTTGTACTTTCGACAGCGGATTTAAACCCTCATTGGCAATGGTAGCAGCACAAATAGAAAGTTGCTTAGCTGTAATTCCCAAAGAACATTGTCGGGTATAAAGGTCGAGTGCCAAATCGGGATTATCATATATTCGATTATAGTTTTTCAAAAGCCAAGCAATAGCTTTATTATTAAAATTCGTTTCCGTTTCCGATTGATACAATTCTTCGATCAATTGAGGACTACTGCCACAAAGAGCGCATATATTTTCTATAATGGCTTCCCATTTTTGAGCACTCTCACCCAAGGGTTTCACCATGCTGCAAGCGGCAATCGCACCCGAATTGACCAAGGGTGTGGACGGATGATCGTTTTCCAACAAAATAGCAAGAATCGAATTAAAGGGAAGTCCTGTGGCATCGGCTCCAATCTTATCCAATAATTCTTCAGCTCCATATTGTTTTAAAATTAAAATGGCAGTATGTACTTTCGATACCGACTCAATGCCAAAACAATATTCCGAATCGCCAAATTCTATAAGTTCCCCATTGTTCAAACAGATAGAAATCCCAAATAAATGAGAGGGAACATTGGCCAAAAAAGGAATGTAATCGGCATTTTTGCCTTCGGTATTGTTTTTAAAAAGCTCGTACGCTTCTTGCGTTGCTTCTTTGATTTGTGCAGTAGATAATTTTATTTCCATAATACGGCTATTACAAATAATTAAAATAAATTTCAAATTTTAAAAATAGAAAAGCCTAGTATATAGCCCTAAATCTGCTATATGCTAGGCTTTTGAAATTGCTATTTAGCACTTTCTATTTTATTGTTTTGCTTCGTTTGTGCTTCTTGCTCTGTCGCGCTAGCTTGAGCTGCCAATTCGGCTTTGCGTTCTTGGGGCGTTAGTTGCCATTGAAAAGCTTGAAAAGCCTCGTCTTTATTGGTCGAAACCCAAGATTTTTTTCGCATTTGGTAAATAATAAAAGGAATCCCCACCGAGATAATACAACCAAAAATCAATACCGAATACCAAACAGTATTACTCCCTGTTGAAATTTGACTTGGTGGAATAAAACTCAATACAAAAGCAAGTAAAGATCCTGCAAGACCTAAGCCTGCCACCGCCCACATCAAGAAATTGGTTTTGCCTCCACCAATTCTATATGGACGTTGGAATTGGGGCAATTTGTAGCGCAACACAATGGCTGCGGCAAACATCAAAAGATACATGATCAAATACAATAAAACGGTCAATTGGGAAAGAATTTGATAGAAGGATTGTACCGATGGCATCACCACAAACAACAAACTCAAAAAAGTAACTATGCCTCCTTGAATTAATAAAATATTACGTTGAATACCCAATTTATTTGTTTTTTGAAAAAAAGGAGGGAGGTAACCTGCACGACCCACAGTGAGCAAACCCTTAGAAGGGCCCGACACCCAAGTCAACACCCCTGCCAACACCCCAAACATTAGGGCAATGGCAATTACAGGCGATAGCCAACTCAAATGTAAATAAGCAAAGAAATTATCAAAGCCAATCAATAAACTTTGGGTCAAATTAATATCCTTAGCAGGAATAATAAAGCCAAGTGCGTAAGTGCCCAATACAAAAATCAAAACCGTAATAATAGATCCAATAAATACCGCTTTAGGATAATTTTTACCTGGATTTTTAATATCCACCACATGTATCCCCATCATCTCCATGCCCGCATAAAACAAGAAAATTCCCGATGCCAAAACCAAATTGTCCAATTTAGTCAAATCGGGAAAAAAACTTTGATTCATATTCATCTCAATAGGACCCCCGCTAAAATAATAAATACCCCCTAGAATAATCAATAAACCAGCGGGAATAATGGTGCCCACCATGGCGCCAATTTTAGAAACTTTGCTCACCCATTCCATGCCTTTGAGGGCAATAAAGGTGGCTGCCCAATAAATGACCAATACAACGACTAAAGTATACATTTTATTCGAGGCTAAACTCATATCCATCGTATGATCCATCCCAATAAAGGCAATGGAAACAGCCCCAAAAGTAAGTACGGTAGGAAACCAAATAGTGCTTTCCAACCATTGTAGCCAAATAGCGACAAAGCCCGCTCTACTTCCCATGGCTTCGCCCACCCACCTGAAAACACCGCCTTGTTTGTCCTTAAACATTGCGGCAAGTTCCGCTGCCACCAAGGCCGTGGGTAGTAAAAAAACGGCCGCTGCAAAAAGATAATAAAAAGCCGAACTAAGACCATATTCCGCTTCGGCAGGCAAACCGCGTAAACTTACCACGGCTGCCACATTCATAATAGCTAGAGTCATTACTCCCAATTTGAATGTTTGTTTTTTTTGTGTGTTCATGATTTTTTTTAATTTAAAAGGATTTTTTTTAATCTTATATCTTTAATCTTATATTTTATTTAATCTCATTTCATTTATTTCATTTCTTTTTCCTTTTTCTCTTCTCTTATTTCTTATATCTTGTCTTCTCTATTAATCTATAATCGTTGCCCCTATTGCACTCGTTGTCCCTATTGCAATCTATAAATCTATAATCTATAATATTATATTTTTTCTCTTCTCTTATTTCTTATATCTTGTCTTCTCTATTAATCTATAATCATTACCCCTATTACACTCGTTGTCCCTATTGCAATCTATAAATCTATAATATTATATTTCTTCTCTTCTCTTGTCTTGTTTTTTATATCTTGTCTTATCTATTAATCTATAATCATTACTTCTATTACACTCGTTGTCCCTATTGCAATCTTTAATCTATAATCTTATATTTATTATCTTTTATACCTTTTATACTTTTTATACCTTCTCTGGAATATCAGTATTAACTTTAAAAGCAAATTGTTTGGGTCGCCACAGTGCGTAGCCAATCAATAAAAGTGTAGCGCAAAAATTGAAAATAAAGGCAAACTGATCGCTGGCTTTCGCATCTATTATATTTTTGAAAAAAGAAATAATAAAAGGGGAAACCAAAATGGCCACATAGTTCATAGCCATTACAAAAGCTAAGGCAAACGTAATTTTGGATGGAATGGCTGTGCGCACCGTTTCATCGTAGATTAAAGGTTGGATCACCCCATAGCCCAAACCGATCAAAATACTCCCTGCGATCATTATCCATTCGTTGTGAGTCAACAAAATCAAGCCTAAACCCAAAGCAATGCTACATAAAGAAATTAATTTTGTTTTTTCTCTGAGTTTGCGTAAAATGGTATTTAATAAAAATCCAGGAGCCATAATAGCTAAGAAAAACAAGGAAATAATGGTGCCCGCATTTTCGCTACCCAATCCATACGATTTGATCAAAAAAGGTAGATTAAACAATACGGTTAATGCCAAATACGTGACCACGCCATAAAAGAGCATCAATTGCACCAACTGATTAATATTAAACCCATATTTGCCTTGTATAGGCGATTCTTTGTCTTGTTGTGCCGATACTTCTTTATGCTGGCTTTCTCCCTGCGCATATTCCTTGCCTTTTGACATATTATAAATTAAAAATAAAGAAATAATAGGCAATAAATACACCACAAAAGGTGCATGCCAATTATACTGAGCCAACCAACCTGTCAAAAAAGTAACCAATACCAAAGTGATATTGGTTACTCCAGAGCTTATGCCCATTTGTTTAGTGCGATAGGTTCCCGAAAAATAAGAGGAAATTAAACCCGTAGAAAGGGGTACAATAATACCCGATCCAATACCCAAGAGCGCGCTAATAACGATCAATTCCCACATAGAAGAAGCAAATAAATAGAGCAATCCACTCAGTGCAAAAATAATCAAACCCCCTTGCAATAATTTTATTTTATTAAATTTAGAGCTCAACTGTCCCGAAAAAAGAATAAATGGAATAATAAGCAAAGAGGGGAGAGAGGTCAGCATTTGAATTTCCAATTCGGTGGAATGTGGAAAAATAAGAGACAACTTTCCCAATATAGGCGAAACGGCTAAACCGGGCAAGGCATTCAATGCTGAAATGGACCAAATTCCTAGCAGTATAGAAATAGGAATAGTTCCTGTACCTGTATTTATTCTCATGATGGTATTTTGTTAACTGGTTAAAAAAATGGCGATTTGCTATCAACAAGCGGAGAACGTTTTATTTTCCGGTATGTGTAAAGAGTTTTCGCTTGCTTGGTTTTTCGTTGCGTTCTTGTGCTAAACGAGTGGTAGTAGGATATTCAAGTTTTTCCAACTCACTTACTGCGGCTTGCATATCGGAGAGTAAAATATCCATCATATCTCTACCCATTCCTTGTCGAACCACAATGCGCATTACCACCGTAGTGTCTAAATCGTTGGGTAAGGTGTAGGCAGGCACCATCCAGCCGCTTTCTTGCAATTTAGCTTGCAAATCGAAAAGTGTCCATTTTGCTTTTTTATCGTATTCGGGTTTGAGATACCAAATAAAAAGGGGATTGACCACCTCTTTGCTATAATTGAGGAAAGGTCCCATTTTGCCTATTTGTTCATGGGCATATTTGGCAATACGCATCGAATTAGTTTGTATTTCTTTATAGCCTTTGAATCCTAAACGAATAAATTGATAATATTGACCCAACACTTGTGCGGCAGGACGAGAAAAGTTAAGCCCCACTTGCGTAATATCGGCTCCCAGATAATTTACACTAAACGACATGGAGCCAGGAAGATATTTTTTATCTTTCCAACAAATCCATCCTAGACCTGGATATACTAAGCCAAATTTATGGCCCGAGGTGCTAATGGACAACACCCATTTGAGTCGGAAATCCCAAACCACATCAGGATACAAAAAAGGAAGAATAAATCCACCCGTGGCGGCATCCACATGAATACAAATTTCGTAAGCATGTTTTTTGTTGAAGGCATCTAAGGCTGTATCTAAGGCTTTGACATCATCATTTAAACCCGTCCAAGTTACCCCTTCGATAGGTACGATACAAATTGTGTTTTCATCACATAAAGCCAATGCTTGTGCAGGATCTAAAGTGATATTTTTTTTGGTCAAAGGCACGGTACGCATTTCGATTTGCCAAAGTTGGGCAAATTTTTCCCATACTACTTGAAATCCTGCGGAAATTACAAAATTAGGTTTGTCAAAAGCTTTGCCTGCGGCCTTTTGGCGATCACGCCAACGCAACCATGCCGAAACACCCCCCAACATACAGGCTTCAGATGAGCCCATGGCCAAAGCGCCTGCTTTCCATGCTGCTTTTTCGGGTGTGTTCCACAAATTGCCCATGATGTTGATACATTTTCCACACATTTTTGCAATTTGTGGATACTCCGTTTCATCAATATAATTGATGTCGATCGATTCATTCATTAAACGAGTTGCATATTCGTCCATGTAAGTAGTGACGAAGGTGGCCAGATTTAAGCGAGGCTGTGTTTGAGCAAAAGTCTCGTCTTTGACCATTTGATAAGCAATTTGAGAGGTGGTGGGATCCATAGGAATTTTATCCACAGGTGATGAACGTAGCATTTCATCAGATCCGAAAACGGCCGTTTGGGCGTCTCCTTTGCGAAAATTTTTGTCAGTCATTTGTTCAAGGTTTTTTGATTGTTAGTAGTTATGAATAGAGTTCATAGAGAACTTTAATTTATAAAGGATAGGGCAATAAGAAAAGAACGATTTTCTATCGACGATTTTGTCAAATCAACGGCCAGCGGATGTATGTACTTGAAATCGGTGCTGCCGAAAAGGGTCGATAGGTATAGGAATGGTTATTTTGTAAGCTGACACTTTCGTGGCAAAGATAATCATATTTTTGAATTTCCAAATAAAAACTAAAAAATATTTTTGAATAATTTCCAAAAAAAATTTGCCCCCCCCACAAAAAAATACTAATTTTGCCGTCTTAAATATATATTAAAGTATCATGGAACAAAAACCTAAAGTAAAAATTTTTGCGGGTAGAGCCACCCGTTATCTAGCCGAAAAAATTGCTAAAGAATATGGTTCTGAACTTGGTAAATCCGATGTGTTAACCTTTGCGGATGGAGAATTTCAACCTTCTTTCGAAGAAAATATTCGTGGCGCAGATGTGTTTATTGTTCAATCTACCTTTCCTCCTTCAGACAATTTATTTGAACTTTTATTGATGGTCGATGCGGCTAAGCGTGCTTCTGCTCGTAAAATTATTGCGGTGATGCCTTATTTTGGATGCGCACGTCAAGACCGAAAAGACAAACCTCGCGTGCCCATTACTGCAAAATTAGTTGCCAATTTATTGGTTGCCTCTGGGGTGAGCCGTGTAATTACCATCGATCTTCATGCTGATCAAATTCAAGGTTTTTTTGAAACACCCGTAGATCACCTATATGCTTCAAGTTTATTTTCAGAATATATTAAAGGCAAAAATTTAGATAATTTAGTTTTTGCTTCTCCCGATGCAGGAGGTACACGTCGTGCAAATATGTATGCCAAAATTTTTGAAACGGGTTTTGCAATTTGCTACAAACAACGCAGCAAACCCAATGTGGTAGATCGTATGGATTTGATAGGTGACGTTAAAGGTAAAAATGTAATTTTAGTAGATGATATTTTAGATACGGGCAACACGATGATCAAAGCTGCCGATTTAATTATTGCCAATGGGGCTTTATCGGTACGTGCGCTTATTACGCATCCTGTGCTTTCGGGCAATGCAATTGAACGTATCGAAAAATCAGCAATTACCGAATTAGTGGTGTCGGATACCAT
>JAVVPL010000040.1:11597-16709 GCA_036655775.1 Bacteroidales bacterium
AAATTACGGTGCTTTCTACCGCAAAGTTACTTTCGGAAGTTATCAAAAGGGTTGAAAATTACGAAAGTATATCCGATTTGTATAATTTGAAAAAATAAACTACCTTTGCACCCCTTTTATAAAAGGAAAAATTAAACAAAATAAAAGAATATGAAAACAATCTCATTGAGCGGTTCTCTTCGCGAGAACGTAGGGAAAAAAGATGTAAAGCACCTTCGTACGCAAGGTTTGGTGCCTTGTGTGGTTTATGGTGGAAAAGCACAAATTCACTTTTCTATACCAGAAAAAACATTGGCACCCTTATTTGCAACTCCCGAAGTATGCTATGTAGAAATTGAAGTGAATGGTCAAAAATATTTGACTCTTCCTCAAGATGTACAATTTCACAAAGTAACTGAAACTATTTTACATGTTGACTTTTTTGAATTGAACAATACGCGCACCATTCGTATGGCTGTGCCTTTGTTGGTTGAAGGAAGTTCCCCTGGCGTATTAAAAGGCGGTAAATTAGTTAAAAATTTACGTAAAATAAAAGTGCGTGCACTTCCTAAACACATGCCCGAACAAATTGTAGTCAACATTTCAAAATTAGAAGTAGGCGATCAAGTGCGTGTGCGTGATATGAAAACCGATAATTACGATTTTATCGAAGCGCCAAGTACCACCGTGGTATTAGTTAAATCGTCTCGTAATATGACTGATGATGAAGTGACTACTCCTGCTGCCGCTGCACCTGCCGCTGCTGCTGCACCTGCTGCCGAAAAGAAACCTGCAGCCAAGAAATAAAACGAATTGCATCGTATAAAAAAAAGCCACTCCTTTTAGGGGTGGCTTTTTTTATATTACTATCTAAAATTATTTGGTAGCGGTAAAGCCTTTCATAATAATTTCAGAACGGTTGGTTTGGCTAAGAATTAATTTTGCCATTTCTTTAATATCCTCTGCAGTGATACTATTTACAAGGGCTTCTTTGCCTAAAAAGAGATTGTGGTTGTATGTATATTGTTGGTCAATAGCGTGCATCCAACTTTCATTGTCGCGTGTTTTTTCTTGAATATCTTTAAGTAAGAAAGCTTTGATTTTATCAAGGTCTTGCGCACGAGGTCCTTCAACAGAAAGATCCTTAAATTCACGATATACAATGCTTAAAAGTTTTTCAGCCATTTTGCTTTCGGTGTCAAAGAAAATCAAAAGTTTGTAATTGTTACCATAAGGATAATCATCTACGCCCAATTGAACGCCTACACCGTAGGTGCCTCCTTCTTTTTCACGAATTTCTTCAGTATATACAATATCTAAAACTTGTTTTAGAATATCCATTTTAAGAACATTGGCAGGGGTATAGTCTACTTTTCCTGTGTAGATTGCGCAAGCAGTAGCTTTGGCCGATTGCATTTCTTTGTCAAAATGACTGAGGCGTTCACCAGTTAGGGTGTACATTTTTACATCTTTGAAGGTCTCGTTACCTTTGGCACTAGGAAGTGTGGCAATATATTGTTCCATCAAAGGTTTAAAGGTGGCTTCATCAATATTTCCCACAAAAGTAAATATAAAGTCGTTCATGTTTTGGAAACGTTCTTTGTAAATTTCTATAATACGTTTGTAGTCAATTTTTGCAAGATCGTTTAATTTCAAACTTCTAGCTCTTGGATTTTGGCCATACATTTGTACGGTAAGGGTATCTGAAAAAGCCGACATTGGATTAGCATCCATACTTTCTAAAAAGGCTTTTTGACGGGTGGTCCAAGAAGCGTATGCTTCTTCATCGGCACGAGGACTTGTGGCGTATAGATAAATCAATTGCATCATGGTTTCCAAATCCTTAGGTGAACAAGATCCTGAAAGACCTTCGTCTTTGAGCGAAATGTTCGCGTTTACGCTGGCGCGTTTGCCTGAAAGGGCTTTGGTTAGATTCACTTGGCTAAAATTTCCAACTCCACCAATGGTTGCAACGCTATTAAGTACTTTGAGGTTGAGAATATCGGCATCTCCATACAAAGAGGTTCCCCCTAAAGAGGTAGAGGTAAATTGAATTTCATCACTTTTGAAATCGGTAGGTTTTACAACTACTTTGATTCCGTTTGAAAGGGTGTATACCGTAGCTCCAAAAGTTTTATCGGTGCTTGTTTTCTTAATTTTGCCAGGTTTAGGCAATTTAGCAATTAAAGGTTCGTTGGAAACCTCTTCTTTGTAGGCTTCGTAGGTTTGATTAAATACTTTGTTGTAAGTGGCCAAAAGTTCTTCATTGCTAGGATAGGTCAAGCCTTCTTTTGCAGGACCTGTACCGTAAATAATCAAGTTTTCTTCGCTAATTAAACCTTGTGCCATTTGATTGATTTGTTCAACGGTAAGCATAGGTGCCATTTGGTTGATTAAAGTATATTCGGTTTCTATACCAGGCATGATTTCGTCATCAATAAAATTGCGTACACATTCTTGTGCAAAATCGCCACTTTTACGTTTGTCGCGTTCATTGTATGATTTTTCGTAATTACTTAAAAATTCAGCACGCGCACGATCGTATTCCCCTGCGGTAAATCCATGTTGTTTTACACGTGCAAGTTCGGTGATGATCGATTCGTAAGCAGCTTGTACGCCGCCTTCTTTAAACATAGCTGTAGTGGTAAAAGCATCTGCTGTTTTAGCAATGATCAAAGGTGCATAATAAGAGTATGCGTACATAAAAGGAGGGGTGGCTGTTTGTCCAATTTCTTCAAACCGGCTGTTGAGCATTTCTCCAATAACCCCTTTTACATAATTTAACACAAGACTTTGTGCCGAAAGTTTCAATTCTTTGGGAAGTGCTTCTTGTTTGTAGTTAATAGAAATGGTGCTGTTGGTAGCTTCGGGATCGGTGATAAAACCAACAATAGGGGTTGCGTTATCTGCAATAGGCACGGCTACAAGTTCTGAAGGAGTGCTAGGTTTGGCAATATCGCTAAACATGGTTTTGATTTTGGATTCTACGTATACAGGATCAATATCGCCAATAATGATGATCGCTTGGTGATCGGGACGATACCAACGATGGTAATAATCGCGTAATTCTTGAGGTTTGAAGTTTTCAATTACTTCTTTGGTTCCAATTACAAAACGTTCGGAGTACCGATTGTTAGGAAATATGAGTGTTAACATTTTTTCGAGCATACGCATATCGGCATCATCACGGGTACGCATTTCTTCACGAATTACACCGCGTTCTTCGTTGATGTCTTTGTCGAGAAGTGTAAGTGCATTAGACCAATCGTGTAACACCAATAAGCAAGAATCTACAATTCCTTTGCGCGATACGGGTACTGCGGAAATATTGTACACGGTTTCATCCCAAGAGGTGCCTGCATTTAGGTTGTACCCAAATTTTACGCCAATACCTTCGGTAAAGGTGAAAAGTGCTTTTCCAGGAAAATTTTTGGTTCCGTTAAAAGCCATGTGTTCCAAAAAGTGAGCTAAGCCTCTTTGGTTTTCTAATTCTTGCATAGAACCTACTTTCTGTGCGATAAAAAATTCAGCTTGCCCTTTAGGTTCGGCATTGGCTCTAATATAATAAGTAAGACCATTGGGCAATGTGCCTTTGACGGTCTTCGGGTCGATGGGAAGAGGTCCCTGCCCAAATACTTGCAAGCCCATAGCGCCCACGAGTATTAATAAAAATAATTTTTTCATTGTTAATCTATTTATTGTTTGTAATTTAAAATAATTTTAGAGTCTGGATATTGAGGAACAAAGGTACATAAAATGTAAATAAAACACAATTTAATCCATATAGGCGATTTTAGCTATTCGTATCAGTTTCGGGTACATATTCCAGAATATCGCCAGGCTGACAGCCTAAAGCTCTGCAAATGGCTTCTAGGGTGGAAAAACGAATTGCCTTTGCTTTCCCTGTTTTAAGGATCGAAAGATTGGCTTGACTCAATTCTATTTTTTCGGCCAATTCGGTTAGCGAAATTTTTCGCTTGGCCATCATTACGTCCAAATTTACCACTATCATATCGTTAACTCCTGTTCTTGTTTTAATAAATAGCCTATTTTCAAAATTTCCGAAAATAGATACACTAAAATAGCAGTACTAATTCCATTCAAATCAATAGGAAAAGAGAAGATAAAATCCCAATCGGTATTTACAAAATATTGCGCCACGGCTTGTTCATTCATTATACTACTAAGACCTAAGGATACCGAAAGAATGGCAAGGACAAGGGCGTATCGCTTACAAAGGGTGATGGTTTTAAGATTGAAAATATCTTTTCTAAAAATGGATTTTCCCACATTGATCAAAAGGCGAATTCCTAACACTAGGGTCCACAAAGAAGAAAAAAGAGTTAAAAACATAAATACTATTTGCAAAATTTTGTTTCCAACCGAAGAATAAATAGGATGCTGAGCGCGTACACTCGCATCAAAAGTTAATACCTCTACATTGATATTGATTGAATCGTTGCTTACAATGGTTTCTGTTTTTTGTTTGCTCAGATGGGGATTATGTCGCAAATTGAATAATTCTTTGGTATATAAAGAGGGAATTTGTCCCCAGTCTTCTTGGGCACTTTGACGTCCTTTATCAAAAGACTGCTTCATCTCCACAAATCGCATGGTATATAATTGATAGCCTGTATCCACCACAATTACGAGAATTAAAGCATAGTATAATACTTTAATGTGCTTCATCAAAAGTCCAAATTTTTCCATCTGTAGGGTTTGATTTAAAAATGATTTAAAACAGGGCAAAGGTAAAACATATTTTCCGAATAACAAAATATATTTATCGTTTTTCGATAAATATTTATTGTAAATAGATTGGATACTGAAAAATAACACACTTATACGATACCGATGCCCAAGGTAATTTTAAGCGAAGACGTGTATATGCCGAGTTGATTTATGCCATAAACAAAAAAATATTGCCTAAAACGAAGTAGATAAAGCAAAGGCTTAAAAATCCATACTAAAACTCAAGTAAAATACAGGCCGTTGGTGCACAATACCATTCTCTACCCCCCAAGCACAGTCGGCTCGAATAAAATAACCTAGTACTTCGGCACGTAGACCTACACCAAAGCCCCCTACAAATGGATTGGCATCTTTCTCCAATGTAATGGTGAGCGGCCCATC
>JAVVPL010000041.1:0-16672 GCA_036655775.1 Bacteroidales bacterium
AAGTTGAACACGGATACGTGCTTGATCTTTGGGCACCACTGGATAATAGAAACCCGTTACATAAATACCTTCTTCAAGCATTTTAGCGGCCATTTCTTGGGATAGTTTGGCATCATATAACATCACGGCACAAATAGCTGATTCCGTAGGTTTTATATCAAAACCTGCCGCTTTCATTTGCGCTACAAAATAATCGGTATTTGCATGTAATTTATCTTGAAGTGCATTGCTTTCGGTCATCATTTTGAACATTTGAATACCTGCAGCAGCTACCATTGGAGGAATTGAATTTGAAAATAAATATGGACGTGAACGTTGACGCAACATGTCTATAATTTCTTTGTGCCCTGTGGTAAATCCACCGATAGCACCTCCAAAAGCTTTGCCCAAAGTACCTGTAAGTATATCTACTTTGCCGCGACAGTCGTATTTTTCGGTTACCCCACGCCCTCTTGTACCCACAACCCCTGCCGAGTGACTTTCGTCAACCATCACGAGGGCCTTGTATTTGTTGGCCAAAGCAACAATTTTATCCATAGGAGCCACATTGCCATCCATAGAAAATACACCATCCGTAACGATAATACGAAAACGTAGCGCTTGTGATTCTTTCAAGCATGCTTCAAGTTCATCCATGTTGGCATTAGCATAACGAAAACGCTTTGCTTTACACAAACGAACGCCATCTATAATGGAAGCATGGTTTAAAGCATCCGAAATAATCGCATCATCTTCGCTTAAAAGAGGTTCAAAAACACCTCCATTGGCATCAAAACAAGCCGCATATAAAATTGCATCTTCAGTTCCGAAAAATTCTGCAATTTTCTTTTCTAATTCTTTGTGAATATCTTGGGTACCGCAAATAAAACGAACAGATGATACTCCATAACCTCTTTCATCTAATGCTTTTTTGGCTGCATTAATTAATTGGGGGTCGTTTGATAAACCTAAGTAATTATTAGCACAAAAATTTAATACATCCTGTCCTGTGCTCACCTTAATGGCTGCTTGTTGTGGGGAAGTAATAATGCGTTCATTTTTATACAAACCGGCGGATTTAATACCGTCTAATTCTTTTTGTAAGAATTTTTGAAAATCTCCGTACATAGTATTATTTATTATATGTGATTAATTTATTTTGCTACCTATAAGAATAACTGTCAAAATTACACTTTTTTTGGGAAATACTAAAGAGTTTATCAAAATTTATTTTACAGATTCATTTTTTTCACTATTTTTCAATTGGTATTTATCCTTATAATGGCTTTTATTAAAAAAAAAACGTACCTTTGCAAAAAATCAATCTGAATTAATTTAGAAATCAAAAAATAAGAATGAAAATGAAAAAATTATTTATCTTACTTGCTGTACTTGCAGTGACAAGTGTAACAGTTGAATCAAATGCACAAGTTTTTAACGGACCTAACAAAGGCGAAAGTATCTTAGGTGTACGCTTTGGCGCCGCTGGAGGATTAGGAGCTAACATTTCTTATGACTATGCTTTAGCTCGTGTATGGAAAGGCACATTTACCATTGGTGGTTATGTAGGTTATCATCATCATGGGGGTTGGAATGGTCTTCCTATTATGCTTCGTACCACTTACCGTTTTAACGTAGTAGTTCCTGAATGGGAAGTATATGCTGGGGTGATGCTTGGTGGTGCCGTTAATTTTTGGGACAATGACTATTATTGGCATGGCGACCATAGCGACAGACATAATTCTCATGATGCGTATGGTTCTTTTGCAGGTGACTTTATAATAGGTTCAACTTACTATTTTGCCAAAGCCGTAGGGGTCAATCTTGAATTTAATCTTGGTTCTCCTAGCACTTGGGTCAATGTAGGTTTTAATTTTAAATTTTAAGGAGTAAATCCTATTTTAAATAGAAAAGAAAAGGGCGACTAAAATATAGTCGCCCTTTTCTTTTCTAGATACAATTTAAACATAAAAAAAGTCCCTTTAAAAAGGGACTTTTTTTATGTTTAAATTTAGAATGTTATTCTGCACAAAAGTCTTCTAATTCTTGTACCCCCTTAGGAATATGAGGCCCTAAAACCTTGGCCCCTTCGGTTGTAATTAACACATCATCTTCTATACGAATACCTCCAAAATCTTTATAGGTTTCAAGTTTTTCATAATTGATAAAATCCGTAAATTTACCTTGCGATTTCCACATATCAATCAATGCGGGAATAAAATAAATGCCAGGTTCTACCGTGAGCACAAAACCCGTTTGCAAACGACGACCTAAACGAAGATACGCCAATCCAAATTGTTCTGAACGTTGAATTTCTTGATCGTATCCAAATAAATTTTCACCCATATTTTCCATATCATGTACATCTAAACCCATCATGTGCCCTAAACCATGAGGCATAAAAATGGCATGTGCACCTTGTTGTACCGCAGCAGAAATATCTCCCTTCATAATTCCTAAAGCTTTTAAACCTTCACCTATAATGGTACAAGCTTGCAAATGAATATCCCTATAAGGAATATTAGGTTTCAAAGAGGCAATAGAATCCATATTGGCTTTAAGTACAATTTCGTATATTTCTTTTTGTCTTTGATTAAATTTTCCGCCCACAGGAGTGGTACGTGTAATATCGGAACAATAATTCATAGCTGTTTCGGCCCCTGCATCAGCCACAACTAAACGACCTTCTTTGAGCATTTGACTATGATCATGATTGTGGAGCGTTTGCCCATTCATACTCAAAATAATTGGAAAAGAAACTCCTCCGTTGTGTGCCAAAGTAATTCCTTCCATAGCACCCGCTATTTGATATTCATAAATACCAGGTCGACACATACGCATAGCCGCGGTATGCATTTGATGAGCTACTAAACCTGCTTTTTCAATTTCTATAATTTCCTCATGCGATTTAATGCTTCTTTGCTTTACAATCGCTTGGATCAAATCGACCGATTGCCCCACTTTTAAAGCTTCAAAGGTGGTATCAAACAATTTCATCAATTGCAAAGCGACTTGTGAACGATATGGATTTACATAATGAATAGGACGACCTTGACGAATTGCTTTTTGGATTACTTCGTTCAACTGACTCAATGGGGCTGTGTTTTCGACTCCAGATAAAGCTGCTATATCTTTTACACTAGGCAAATAGCCCATCCAAATAATGTCATCCATGGTCAAATCATCGGCAAAAAGCCAATCTCGTCCACTTTCAATATCAATGACCCCTACATAATTGGGCTCATTTAAGCCGAAAAAGTAAAGAAAGTTACTATCTTGACGAAAAGGATATGTATTGGCTGCATAGTTAGAGGATGCCTCATGATTGGCAGGAAATAAGATGATGCCGCTTTTCATACTTGTGCGTAATTGCGCGCGGCGATCGATGTAGGTGTTGGCTGTAAACATAATATTTGTATTAAATTTAATTTATGCAAATATACAAAAAAACTAATATATTGTGTAATTAATTCGAGAGATTCCAAAGAAATTGGAGGAATACATAAATCTAAATTTTCAAATAAAATTTAGATAAAAAGTGAGCCTATTTGATAAATTGCAAATGCGATAATCCATGCCAGTATAGTGGTGTACAAAGCCATAAAAATAGCCCATTTCCATGATTTACTTTCTTTTTTGATAGCCGCAAACACGGCAATACAAGGAAAATAAAGTAGGACAAAAATTAAAAATGACACAGCACTCAAAGGTGTAAACGCCGTATTTACATCCATTAGAACACTCATCGTACTTACTACTACTTCTTTTGCAGAAATACCCGCCAAAAGACTAATGCCCATTTTCCAATCAAATCCTAGAGGAGCAATGATAGGTTCAAAGATTTTTCCTACCGTTCCCAAATAGGAATGTTCTATTTGCGCATCTCCAAAAACATGCGAAGATGTAGGGAAATAACTCAAAGCCCAAATTACAATAGAAGCAATCAAAATAATACCTGCCATTTTTTGTAAATACTGTTTGGTTTTAAACCATAAGTGGAAAGCCACAGCTTTAAATGTAGGCCAACGATAAGGCGGAAATTCTATCACAAAAGGGCTTTCCGCTTTTTTGAAAAATAAACCTTTAAACAATAAGGCCGAAAGAATTGAAAACATAATGCCTATCAAATAAATTAAAAAGATGATAGTTCCTGCATTTTTTGGAAAAAAAGCGCCCACAACCAATATATACACTGGCAATCGGGCACTACACGACATAAATGGAATAATCAACATGGTAAGCAATCGATCTTTTTTATTTTCGATGGTACGAGTTGACATAATCGCAGGCACATTACAGCCAAATCCAATAATCAATGGGATAAATGATTTGCCATGCAAACCTATGGTGTGCATCAATTTGTCCATAATAAACGCCACTCTGGACATATAGCCCGTGGTTTCCATAATGGAAATAAAGAAAAAAAGAATCAATATATTGGGTAAGAAAATAATGACTCCGCCTATTCCTCTAACAATTCCATCAATCACCATATCTTTCAAAATTCCTTCCGCCAAATGCAATTCTAAATAATTAGAAAAAGCAGCCACCCCACTTTCAATCCATTGTAAGGGATAATCTCCTAGGAAAAAAGTAGACTCAAACATCAACCATAAAAAAAATAAAAATATAGGGAAACCCCATATTTTACTAGTAAGTATTGCATCTATTTTATCGGTAAGACTTACATTTTTGACAAGGCTAGTTTTCCGTTGATAACATTCTTTTAAAGCTCCTCTGATAAATGCATATCGATCATCTGTAAGAATATGATCGGGTTCTTCATTATAAAAACTTTGAATCTTTTGTCTTTCAATTTGCGCTAATTTTTCAATTTGTGCTTGATTTTGCAAATGACACATTTGGTTAATTAGTTCGGCATCATTTTCCAAAAGTTTTAAAGCCATAAAACGAGAAGGATAAGCATCTACAAAACCTTCATCTTTTCGAATGGCATCTTGTATTGGCTTTAGGCTATCTTCAATACGCCTACCGTATGGAATATGAATATGTCGAATCGTGGGCTCTTGTTCAAGATATACATCTACCACTTTTTGTAACAACATATCCGACCCTTGTTCCTTAGAGGCAACGGTAGGAACAATAGGAATACCTAACAATTGACCTAAAACATCTATTTGTATTACATCTCCCTTCTTGCTCATCTCATCGTACATATTCAACGCCATTACAACCTTCACATCCATATCAATCAATTGAGAAGTAAGATACAAATTACGTTCTAAATTAGAAGCATCTACTACATTGATAATGACATCGGGATTTTTCTGAAGCAGTTGTTCTCTTACAAATTTTTCTTCAGGAGTGTAAGGAGAAAGAGAATATGAACCTGGTAAATCGGTAAGTTCTATGGTATACCCTTTATAGAAAAAATGGGTTGTTTTTGCATCTACCGTGACTCCACTGTAATTGCCTACATGTTCATAAGCTCCTGACAAGGCATTGAATAAAGAGGTTTTCCCAGCATTCGGATTCCCCACCATGCACACTTCTATCAAATTATGTTTTAAATTGAGAGGGTGTGCTTGCGATAAATGAGGTTTATCTACGTAAACAGATTGAGATCGATCCTCTACATTAATATGATTGCCATTATAAGTATGCGAGTCTAGACCTTCCAATAAATCAATTTCTATGAGAGCAGCTTCACTCCTACGTAGAGAAACATCACTATCCAACAATCGGAACTCTACGGGATCCTTCATAGGAGCAAAGCGCAAGGTGCTAAGCACTTGCCCTTTTACAAAACCCATTTCAACAATACGGTGACGAAACGCACCTCGGCCTTTCACTTTACGAATGAGAGCGAATTGTCCTTCTTGTAGTTGATCTAGGGTCATCGAATAATTTAATTAATTACATAGTTAGGAACCAATAAAAGAAAAGTTAAGGGGCACTTAACTTTTCTTTTATTATCAGGATAGTTTGGCACAAATAAATTCTCTGTTTAATTTGGCAATATGATCTAAGGTAATTCCTTTAGGGCATTCTGCTTCACAAGCACCCGTATTCGTACAACTACCAAAGCCCAATTCATCCATTTTGGCAACCATGGCTTGCACTCTACGAGAAGCCTCAATTTTACCTTGTGGTAAATGTGCTAAATGCGATACTTTTGCAGCAACAAACAACATGGCTGAAGCATTTTTACATGCCGCAACACATGCACCACATCCTATACATGCGGCAGCATCCATCGCTGTATCTGCTGCTGCTTTAGGAATAGGAATTGCATTTGCGTCAGGGGTACCTCCCGTAACAGCAGAAACATATCCACCTGCTTGAACGATTTTATCAAAAGCATATCTGTCGACAACTAAATCCTTAATAACAGGGAAGGCTGCCGAACGCCAAGGTTCTATCCAAATGGTGTCTCCATCTTTAAACTTACGCATGTGAAGTTGACAAGTAGTAATTGCAGAATCGGGTCCATGAGGTTGTCCATTGATATACAAACTACACATTCCACAAATACCCTCACGACAATCGTGATCAAAACAGATTGGTTTTTCTATTTTATCAACCAAACTCTCATTTAAAATGTCAAGCATTTCCAAAAAGGAACAGTCTGGAGAAATATCTTTTACTTTATAGGTTACAAATTGACCTTTAGCTTTGGCATTTGCCTGACGCCATATCTTTAATGTTAAATCCATTGTGTTAATTTTATTATTGTCAATTCTTATTTATAATTACGTGCAGCTACTTTAATAGCTTCATATTTCAATTCTTCTTGATGACGAATTGCCTCTTCTGTACCTTTGTATTCCCATGCTGCAACATGCATAAATTCATCATCTCTACGAAGGGCTTCGCCTTCTGGAGTTTGATATTCTTCACGGAAGTGTCCACCACAAGATTCTTCACGTACAAGTGCATCTTTTGCCATCAACTCTCCCATCTCCAAATAATCTGATAAACGCAATGCTTTTTCAAGTTCTACATTCATTTCGTCGGCTTGACCAACCACACGTACATCCTTCCAAAATTCTTCGCGTAAAACTTTTATTTGATCAATGGCTGTGGTCAAACTTTCTTTGTTTCTTCCCATACCAACTCCATCCCACATAATTTTACCTAAATGTTTGTGGAAGGTATCTACCGAAGTTTTTCCTTGAATTGATAATAATTTTTTAATACGATCCTCTACGGATTTCACCGTTTGTTCAAATTCAGGAGTATCTATCGGAAGCCTTGCTTCATGTAGCATTTTAGACAAATAATTTTGAATAGTATAAGGTAAAACAAAATATCCATCTGCTAAACCTTGCATCAAAGCGGATGCTCCCAAACGATTGGCCCCATGATCGGAAAAGTTAGCTTCTCCAATGGCAAATAAACCCTTGATAGTGGTTTGTAATTCGTAATCAACCCATAGACCTCCCATTGTATAGTGTACGGCAGGATAAATCATCATTGGACTTGTATACGGATCTTCATCGGTAATTTTTTGATACATTTGGAAAAGATTTCCATAACGTTCTTCTATTTTTGCTCGTCCTAAACGCGCAATTGCTGAGGCAAAATCTAGATAAACGGCTAAACCTGCTCCCACACCAAAACCTGCATCACAACGTTCTTTAGCTGCACGAGAAGCAACATCTCGAGGCACTAAATTTCCAAACGCAGGATAACGTCTTTCCAAATAATAATCTCTATTTTCTTCGGCAATCTCTACGGGTTTTAATTTTCCTTGGCGAATAGCCTCTGCATCTTCTTTGCGTTTAGGAACCCAAATACGTCCATCATTACGCAAACTTTCACTCATCAAGGTTAATTTTGATTGATATTCACCATGTACAGGTATACAAGTTGGGTGAATTTGGGTAAAACTTGGATTGGCAAAAAATGCGCCTTTTTTATATGCTTGCCAAGCGGCACTTCCGTTGGAATTCATTGCATTGGTCGATAAAAAATAAACATTTCCATAACCTCCAGTGGCAAGGACAACCGCATGCGCTGAATGACGTTCGATTTCACCAGTAACTAAATTACGGCAGATAATTCCTCGAGCAACGCCATCCTTAAGCACTAGATCCATCATTTCGGTACGATGAAAAAGCTGTACGCTTCCTCTTGCTATTTCACGACTTAAAGCCCCATAAGCACCAATCAATAATTGTTGTCCAGTTTGACCTCTCGCATAAAAAGTACGAGAAACTTGTGCGCCACCAAAAGATCGATTATCCAAATAACCTGAATAATCACGAGCAAAAGGAACTCCTTGTGCTACACATTGATCTATGATTGCATTACTATTTTCGGCCAAACGATATACATTGGCTTCACGAGAGCGATAATCACCCCCTTTAATTGTATCATAAAATAGACGATAAATACTATCTCCATCATTTTGATAATTCTTGGCCGCATTAATTCCACCTTGCGCAGCAATAGAGTGTGCACGACGAGGACTATCGGAGATACAAAATATTTTAACGTTGAAACCCAAGGCTCCTAAACTAGCTGCAGCCGAAGCGCCAGCTAAACCTGTTCCCACAATAATAACATCCAATTTACGTTTATTGGCAGGATTGACCAAAGCTTGGTCGGCTTTGTATTGTGTCCATTTTTCGGATAAAGGACCTTGCGGAATTTTTGATTCGAGTAAACTCATAGTATATAGGTGCTAAATGTTAAACAAAAAATTATAAAGCATTTCTAAAATTAATTATAGAAAAATAAAAACCAAAGAGGGATGATGCTAAATCCTACAAACACGACGATTGTATATACCCCTGCGATTACTTGTATTGCTGGAGTATATTTAGGATTGCGTAATCCCAATGTTTGAAATGCCGACGTAAAAGCATGAAATAAATGAAATGCCAAAAAGACAAACAACACCAAATAAATAATAGAATAGATGGGTTGCTGAAACAGTTTGCGACTCATGGTATAAAAATCGGGTTCATATTCAGTGAAATTTGCACCTAAGACTGTATGTATTTGTTCTTTTGTCAAACCACTTGCGACTTCTTTAAAAGGCTGTGCTTGTGCAGTGGCTTTATCTGTGTTTTGAAACAATGCCACCAAAGCTTCTTGGTTTTGTTGTAAAACAGCTTGATCTGCATGTTGTAAATCTTCCATTTTTACCATATATTGACCTTCTACAACGCCTAATTTGACAAAGTAAAAATTGACAAAGTGAAGCGCCAAAAATGCCAAAATTAAACAACCTGTATAGATCATAAATTTAGATCCTGTGGATGTTTTGGATCGAGAAGGCACTTTATATCCAATGGGACGAGCCGTCCAATTTTGTATTTGAATAAAAACACCCAAAAGAATATGCAATAAAATTACTGCAAAAAGAATAACTTCAATAATTTTTACAATGTAGTTGGTTCCCATAAAATGAGCCGCAGCACTAAACCATGCACCTCCATCGTCACGAAGCATACAAAGATTGATGCCTAAGTGCAT
Source organism: Bacteroidales bacterium (assembly GCA_036655775.1). Classification (GTDB taxonomy): domain Bacteria; phylum Bacteroidota; class Bacteroidia; order Bacteroidales; family P3; genus JAVVPL01. The sequence continues at coordinate 9,427 of JAVVPL010000041.1, forward strand.
CAAAAGAAAGATCATCAAAAACAAACCCAGTAGAGCCAGGGTTATTTTTTTTGTAATCGACGCAAATTTTAATAAGTTTGTCATAAAAAAGATGTTTTTAATATTTCCTGCAAAAGTAGTAAAAAGAAAGGTATTTTGGTAGCTTTTTGCACTTAATTTTTTATTTCTATAAATTCAGCTTTGAAATTTAGCAAATATACTTTTTGGGTAGCTCGTGTAAGTGCGGTATAAATCCACCGAAAATACTCCTTAGTGAGCATGTCATCAACAAAATACCCTTGATCTATAAAAACAGTGTTCCATTGTCCGCCTTGTGTTTTATGACAAGTAAGCGAATAGGCAAATTTAATTTGCAAAGCATTATAATATGGATCGGCCTTGATTGCTTGCATACGTCTATATTTTTGCGGGATATCCATATAATCTTCCATTACCGCCTCCCATAAATTTTTAAGTTGTACTTGCGAAAGTGAGGCGGCCTCAATATCAATACTATCTAAAATAATCTTCACTTCACAAGTAGGTTCATTTGGATAATCCACTAAACGCACTTCCACGTCAGCAAAACGAAGGCCATATATTTCTTCTGTTTTTTTTATTTTTAAAATTTCGATGGTATCTCCATTGGCAATAAAACCAACTTGAGAGGTTTTGGGTAACCAAAAATAATTATTTTTTAAAACCATTAAATAATCGCCTGCCGAAATTTCATTTTCTTGTCCTAAAATACGTAAACGAATTTCTTTATTGAATAAATTGGCTCTTTTATTAGAACGCGTAATAATTACAATATCCTCTCGCTCCAATTTGGAATAAGCTGTGAAAAGGGCATCTTCGAGTTCATCTCCTTGCAAAGAAATTACATCTGGCATCTTTGCATCTATATGAAACAAAGGAAGACTCAAATCGTCAATTCCTATTTTTTCACGAATAGCCGTGGCATTTTGCAAAATTCCAGAAGTGCTCTCTTGTCGTAAAACTTGATTCAATTCAAAACTTTGTATGTCGATACCAAAATTTGCATGTAAAAATTCTATATCTAAAGCTGGACTTAAATCAGAACCTACGGGTGGTAATTGTGCGGTATCTCCAATAAGCATTAATTTACATTGAAACCCTTTGGAAATATAAACTAACAAATCTTCTAATAAACTTCTATACGCCAATAAAGCATCTTCGGTTTGCATATCATCGGGCAACATCGAGGCTTCATCCACAATAAAAAGTGTGTTTCTATACTTATTTTCTTGCAAACTTAGTACAATACGACCAAACTCATCTCTTTGATTTTGATATATTTTTTTATGTATGGTGTACGCTTGAACTCCTGAATAGTGAGCGAGGACCTTAGCCGCTCTACCCGTAGGAGCCAATAAAACCGTGCGAATACGTAAGGATGGCAAAGCACGAACCAAAGCTCCTACTAATGTTGTTTTACCTGTTCCTGCATATCCTTTTAACACAAACGCATCTGGCTGACGAAAGCCATAAATAAATTTAGCTAATTTTTGAATCAGTTGTGCTTGTCCTAAACTAGGTTCAAAAGGAAATTGCTGTCGTATTAAACACGCGATGTCGTCTTGATCCAACATGTTTACTTCTTTAAACTTTGAGCCAATTTTTGCTCCCATCTCCAAGCACTCAAAGTCATTTCATCTATATTTCGTTTTGCTTTCCAGCCTAACATTTTTTCGGCTTTTTGTGGATTTCCCCAAATTTGCTCTATATCGCCCGCTCTACGGGCAACAATTTGGTAATTTAACTTCACACCTGTGCTGCGCTCAAAACTTTTAATTACCTCTAATACGCTAAAGCCATTGCCTGTCCCTAAATTGTAATATTCAATTTCTTTTGGATGGCTTGTAAACATATATTCCATTGCCAAAACATGAGCTTCTGCCAAATCACATACATGTATATAATCACGTATTGGGGTACCATCTGGCGTATTATAATCATTGCCAAATACCGACAAACATGCCCGTTTCCCTATGGCAGTTTGCGTAATATATGGAAGCAAATTATTAGGAACGCCAATAGGCAACTCTCCTATTTTGGCCGAAGGATGGGCCCCTATGGGATTGAAATAACGCAAGGCAAGTACTGACAAAGGACTTACTTTGGCTATATCCGACAATATATCTTCGGCAATTGCTTTGGTGTTTCCATAAGGAGATTCGGCCTTTTGACGAGGCGTATCTTCGTCTACAGGCAAGTGATCGGACTGCCCATATACCGTACACGAAGATGAAAATACAAAATGAAGAATGTGATGTATGGACACTTGTTCCAATACATTCAACAGAGAAACAATATTGTTTTTATAATAAAACAAAGGCTTTTCAACCGATTCTCCCACTGCTTTAGCAGCGGCAAAATGAATAATCGCATCAAAGGTGGTGTATTCTGCAAAAAAATGTTTGCAGGCTTGCGCATCGCTTAAATCAAGTTTGACAAAAACAGGCTTAATTCCTGTAATGGCAGCAATTTGAGAAACAACGGATTCGGTAGAATTAGATAGATTGTCTACGATCACAACTTCATATCCTTTTTCTTGAAGTGCTACCACTGTGTGAGAACCAATAAAACCAGTTCCTCCAGTCACTAATATTTTTTTCATTTTACTCTATATTAAGTAAAAAGCCACCTCATTAAAAGGTGGCTTTTTACTATTGGGAAATTCTAAACATATCTTTTAGAATACGTATTCCACTAATTTTTATTTCAAGCCTAATTTTTTCTTTACTAAAGCCATTAAATTATCGCTATCTTCAGTGTAGATTAAAACACCACCACTCGTATCAAAAACATAGGTAAATTTATTTTCTTTTGCTACTGCTTGAATAGCTTTCTTTGCCTTGTCAATAATAGGCTCCAACAATGCTTGTTGTTTTGATTTATAATCTTCGTCGGCTTGTTTTCCAAACTCTTCCATACGAACTTGCATATCTTGAAGTTCTTTTTGTTTGGTTTGTTTTATCAAATCGGACATTTGATTTGCATTGTTTTGAAATTCCATATATTTCTTTTCAAGTTCAGTTTGCATAGTCTTGATGTTATTCTCCAACTCATGTCCATATTTTTGGATTTGAATTTCGGCAGAATCGGTCTCAGGCATGGCTCTCATTAACTCGGCAGAATTAATATGTCCTAACTTAGGAGATTGCGCTTGTGCTGTGGAGAAACAAACTGCACTTACTAAAAATAGGCTTGCTAAAAAGATCTTCTTCATTATTTTTGATTTTTAATTTCTAAGGTTGCAAAGATACAAAAAAAATATTAAAAACACTAAGGGAAATTATTTTGCGATTTAATTTCCTGTTTTTATTGTTTTATTAATTTCATTGGGTTTGGAATTAATTTCTGCACCCATATTTATTTTGATGGTTTTTTTCTTCTCTTTCACATCATATCCCATATCTTCTAAAACATCATTACTAATATCAATTTTAGGATCTGCAAATAATATATTTGCATTTTCAGAACGATCGAATACAAAAACAAACGATTTTGCGAGCGCTCGTTTTTCTATGGCTGCATATATTTTATCTTGAATGGGACGAATCAATTCTTGACGTTTTTTGAATAAATCACCATCGGTACCAAAACGTTTTTTTTGTAAATCTTTGGTCTCCTTTTCTTTTTGAATAATTTCATTTTCTTTACGGAGTTTTAACTCTTGCGTAAGAAGAGGGGCTTCATTTTGAAACTTTTTATACATTGCATCTAAGTCGGTAAATTTGGCTTCTATTTCTTTTTGCCATTTAACCGACAGATTATCTATTTCTTTTTGCGCTTCTTCAAATTCTGGAATATTGGATAGCATATATTCACTATCTACATACGCATATTTTTGAGCAAATCCCACACTGATACTTGTTATAAATAAAGCTAGGGTTAAGATTATCTTTTTCATTTGTTTTATTTTTTATTTGTTGTTTTATCAAACCTATTACTTATACAATTTTTATGCCAAAAGAAATTATCTTTACTTGTTTTATTTAATTTGACATTCAAACAAATACATCTAAGAAATATAAAGAATTACCAATCCAAAGATTGATTTATTGAAAAGTGGAATTGACTCTTATTCGCTTTTGGATTGCCTGGAACTGGATCAAATCCGTACCCCCAATCCAAACCAAACATTCCCATGGAGGCTAAATATAGACGCACACCTACACCAGCCGATTTATATAAGGAAAATGGATTAATTTTTGTGGCTATATTCCACGCATTCCCTGCTTCAAAAAAACCAAGCGCATAAATTGTTGCCATTGGATTATTGGATACGGGATAACGTAATTCTAAGGTTATTTTTTCATAAGCCGTCGAACCATAATTTGGCGATAATGAATTGTTCAAATATCCTCTCAAACCTATTAATTCTCGTCCATCCAAAGCAAAACCTGTCAAACCGTCACCGCCCATAAAAAACCGTTCAAAAGGAGGGTATCCTATTTTTGCATTATAATATCCCAAGAATCCAAAACGCATACGTGCATTGATAACCAAATCGGCAAAAGGATTGAAATACCATCCCATTTTTACCGAAATTTTGTAATATTCCAACCAATTAAACTTCTGTTCTAACGACATATTGTTATAATTCTTATTCCCTCTAAATAAAGAATATGGAGGGGTCAATTGAGCCGTAACAGAAATAGTAGAACCCGTTTTTGGGAAAAGGGCTGCATCCATGGATTGACGAGATAAAGTAATTGTATAATTGAAATTATTAGATACTCCATTTTCAAAACCAACTACCACGCCTCCGTAATTTTTCATCTTATACTGTTGATAATTTAAGGATTGATACAATGTAAAAAAATCATCTGGCCATTTTAAGCGTTGTCCCAAACCCACAGAAACGCCATTGATAATAAGCCGACCATAGTCCGGATCGCCTTTAGATTTACTGTTTGATTGCATAGAGTGGTTGACCGAAACACTAAATGCCAATGGTTTTTTACCCCCCAGCCAAGGTTCGGTAAACGAGCCCGACACCGTATAGTAATATGTACCATTAGACTGTACTCGCAAACTCAATTTTTGTCCATCTCCCGAAGGAAGGGGTTTCCAACGATCCTTTTTGAAAATATTTTGCAATGAAAAATTATTAAACGCAATACCCACCGTTCCCACAATCATACCACCTCCCCAACCACCAGAAAGTTCCAATTGATCTGAACCTACCTCTTCTACTTGGTATTGAATATTGACACTACCATCTTCATTAGGTTGCACATCGGGATTAATGGTTTGATCATTAAAAAAACGAAGTTGACGTAATTCATTTACCGAATTGATTAAATCGGAACGACTAAACAATTGACCTGGAACGGTACGAGTTTCACGCAAAATTACATGATCATTGGTGCGCGTATTTCCTTTCAACAAAATTGTATTAAAGCGCGATTGCAGCCCTTCGTAGATCCGAATTTCCATATCTACGGTATCATTATGAATATTTGTTTCAACAGGCGTAGCCGTAAACATCAAATAGCCATCGTCATAATATAAGGCATAAATATCTACTCCCGAAGGATTCGACATTAAATTTTTTGTAAATTTTTCTTCATTGTAGAGTTCGCCTTTTTTGATGCCCAAAACCTCTTGTAATTGTAATTCTGTGTATTTTTTATTGCCTACAAAGTCAATGTTTCCAAAATAATAAGGTTTTCCCTCAAATAAATTTATTTTGATACCTATTCTTTTATCATCAATTTTATATATTGAGTCGCTTATTACACGAGCATCTCTATATCCCTCTTTGTTAAAAGCGGTCATTAAAGTTTTTAAATCTTCTTTAAAGGCGGAGGGCACATATTTTGATTTTTTCCAAAAACGCCAAAAATTGACTTGCTTGGTATTTTTCAATTTTCGTCGAATCCGAGCATCTGTAAATGCTAAATTTTCAGGATTTGATATTTTATTGAAAGGCCTAAGAAATTTTTCCCAAAAAGTAGCTGTTGGATTATCTACTTTCGGAGCCGAATTTCCTTCGATCGTAATTGTGGAAATTTTAACTTTTGATTTTTTATTTACCTGGACTATAAGCTGCAAACTATTTGCTTCACTAGTATCCGCTTTTCTAATTACATTGATCTCAGCATTCAAATACGATTTGTCTAAAAGAATTTTTTTTGTTTTTTTCTCTATGGTTGAAATTTTGTAATCGGTAATCAAATCGCCCGCTTTAACGCCTAGATCTTCTTCAATTTTATTAATTTCACCTTTGGATAAACCTTCAAATGTAATTTTACTAAGACGAGGACGTTCTTCTAATGCAATATTCAAATATACTCGATTTCCTTCCGTTCGAGTAATGGTAATTGCAATATTTTCAAACATATTTTGCTTCCAAAGTTTGTCGATTGCATCTGAAATTTTATCTCCTGGAATTAGTATGCGCTGCCCAACTACCAAACCAGATAAATGTATCAATGCTGCATTATCTAAAAACTCTACCCCACTAATGGTAATGTCTGCAATTTGGTACTCTCTAGGAGATGTATATGACACCACTTCTTCTTGCGCAAAAGCTGTAAAGCAAAAGCAAAGAAATAATAAAAATAAACTAAAAATACTATACGTTTTGGTAGATCCCATGTTTTAATTTTTTGAACTTATTTGCGCGCTTGTTTTCCCAAAACGACGTTCTCTTTGTTGGTAATGTATCACAGCTTCAAAAAATGCCTCTTTTGTAAAGTCTGGCCATAGAATTGTGGTAAAATAAAATTCACTATATGCAACTTGCCATAATAAAAAATTACTTAATCTATGCTCACCACTCGTACGTATAACTAAATCGGGATCGGGCATAAAATTAGTTTGTAAATATGAATTTATGGTATTTACGCTTATTTCATCAATATTTAATGTATTTGCTTTTACCTCTTCGGCTATTTTTTTAAGCGCCTGTGTAATCTCAAAGCGCGAACCATAGCTTAGCGCTAACACTAAATCCATATTTTTATTTTGTTCTGTCAATGCCAAAGTAGTAGTAAGTTCGGCCCGTGTAATGGGATCCAAACTTTCTATATCACCTATTACACGTAAACGAATACCTTGTTTTTGTAATAATGGGGTTTCACTTTGCAAATTTTTGACTAATAAATGCATTAAAGCATCAATCTCTTCTTGGGGACGATTCCAATTTTCAATAGAAAAAGCATAGAGTGTAAGATATTTTATATTCACTTCACGAGCGACTTCGACCACCTCTCTAACCGCTTTGGCTCCT
>JAVVPL010000042.1:0-16240 GCA_036655775.1 Bacteroidales bacterium
TAGACTATGATGAAAATTCAGAACTTTTATACCATCTCGCTCAGCAGGCTTATGATGCTGTTGCTCAAAACATATCCGACGAAGAGGATATACCGCAGGTAATTAATCAATTTAAAGTGGTAATAGCCGATCGGATATTTCAGCAAATGAAGAATCATTTTTCCCTTTCGTCTGCTGGCTATATCAGTCCGAGAGTTTTACCTTTTGTTGAGATATTAGGTTCTAATCTTACTGAAAATTCATCGTATGGTTATCGTGATTATAGAGATGTAATCACTCCTATATCATTGGTTCGGAAATATATTTTCCAAGGATTTACTAAATCGTATCACTTTCAATGTAAATTTGATAGCTCAACAGAACAAGATTTTGCGTATATTTTGGAAAATGACAACTCTGTTATCAGATGGCTTCGTCCGGCACCTAAGCAATTCCATATCTACTGGGCAAATAACTCGAAAAGATATGAGCCCGATTTTGTTGTTGAGACCCAAGATGTCATTTATATGATTGAAACAAAAGCGGCAAATGAGCTTGACGATAAGGATGTATTAGCTAAGAAAGAGGCAGCAGAGCAGTATTGCAAATATGCCTCGGGATACACTGCTGAAAATGGAGGAAAGCCGTGGAGCTATATTGTTATTGCTCATGATAATGTTTCAAGAACCGCGAGTTTTGAATACGTTGTTGCTAAGTCGTAAACTCAAAGATAAGCAAACCGAATTAAGTATTATGTCATGAAAATGGACGATGAAGCAGGTGTGTCTAATACATTCCATCGTCCATTATTCTATTTAATCAAGTGTTTTAAAGTTTCGTCATTTTTTATTCGTTCAATTTCATCAGCTACAATTTGGGCGGCTTCGGCTTTGATGCGGTTGTAGTTCTCTTGTATTGTCTCTTTCATACAGTCTTTACCGTTGACATCAATAAAGTTATTGTTTTAGCACTCTACGTGTCTATAATGAATCCAGTAAAAATCGGATGATATATCGCTTCTCGTTTTTTAGCGGTGTTGTTACAAAAAGAATTATTAACGATTGTACAGGAGCAGGCATGAATCTCCATATTTCTATTTTTAGCAAGATGAGCGGAATTTATGGGGTACAGAATGCAAAAATAGAGTTAAATAGACAAACCTTACAAGTAGAAGAGGTAAAATTTCAACTTAACCAAGAAGTTCGAAAGGCAATGCTCAACGTGCTTACTGCAAAAAAACGCCGTGAATCAGCCTCGAAATGGGTAAGCGCTAATAAAGAGCCTATCACTATACGGAAGAACGGTATTTTGCCGAAAAGCCACGGCTTTTGATTTGCAACAGGCAAAATACAATCTTGGAAAAAGTCTGTCGGAGTTAATACAGGCTAAGTTTGAGTATATATTTAATTTGAAAATTTTGGATTTTTATGGGGGAAGGGAAATACGATTTTAGAAAAAATCAGACCTGTAATGAAAGCTAAAAAAGCTTTGCGTACACAATTTAGGGGATGAGACCAATAATATATCTCGGTAGAGCTCAAAACTGCGTTTTTCTATGTACGTACTTGATTGGAGTAAATCTCATAAATAGAAGCAATGGCAAACTCATTTTACGTACAAGATAGAGAATGTAGACCATTAAAAATCAAGCCAACAATAAAAGTACAAAGATCGATGACTTCACTTATCCACCAAATGGCAAGCAGCGACACTATGGCAATCATTCGCCGAGCAGTGATACTGATTCCAAGTGGGTGAGAAACAAATAGGATAGCCGTAAAAACGGCTATCCTATTATAAAGTTCAAATACTTTGTGTTTTGCATACGCAACTAATTACTACTAAACTACGATGCACTTACTTTATGTAGTTTTATTTTCCCTGGGCCAATTCTTTCCCTTTTTTCAAAGCAACAATATTAGCATTCACAATTTCATCTCCTTTACGTCCAAAAATAAAACGAATCGCTTCTTCAAATTGTTCAAATGCTAAACCCAAATAAGGGGCTGCGGCACCTAATATAATCATATTTGCAGAACGTGGAAAGCCTAGATCTTTAGCAATTTGTTCAGCAGGAATGGCAACTAAATTCTTTCGTGCTTTAAGTGCAGCTTCTATATCTTCAATCTTTGGATAGTTGGGCACATTGATAAAAGGTTCCGTATTGGTAATGATCCACCCATCACTAGCCAACATGGGCAAATAACGGAGAGCTTCCATGGGCTCAACTGAAATAATTAAATCGGCTTTCCCCGCAGGAATTAAATCAGAGGCAATGGGATTGTCGGAAATACGCAAATGTGATTGCACATCTCCTCCACGTTGACTCATCCCATGTACTTCCGCTTGTTTTAAATACATGCCGTTTGCAACGGCTGCTTGTCCTATGACAGTGGCTATGGATAGGATACCTTGTCCTCCCACACCTGCCAATATTATATCTTTTTTCATTTTAATTTTTTTTTATATTTTACTACTTGGCTTGTTTTGCTTTTGCATGTTTTTTGAGGGTTTGCAAACATTCTCTACGAGGGATCAAAACAGAAACACCTTTATACGCCAATTCTTCTTTCATAATACGTACATTTTCTTCGTGATTTGCTTTTAAGGGTTTTAACACTCGAATATGTTCTGTAGCCACCCCTAAACCTTGGCAAATAGATTCAATTTTACCAAAAGCAGCCGAATCTTGTCCGCCAGTCATACCCGTAGTTGAATTATCTACAATCATAATCGTAATAGGCGTATTTTCATTGACTGCATCCAAGAGTCCAGTCATACCCGAATGGGTAAAAGTAGAGTCTCCAATCACAGCCACTGCGGGTGTTAATCCTGCATCGGAAGCGCCTTTTGCCATTGTAATGGAAGCTCCCATGTCTAAAGTTGAATTAATTGCATTTAATGGAGGCAAGGCTCCTAAAGTATAGCAACCTATATCGGCAAATACACGGCCTTTGGAATATTGAGCCACCGCTTCATTAAGCGCAGTATAGGAATCAATATGAGGACAGCCTAAGCATAAAGAAGGAGGACGAGCCACTACTAAACTAGGAATAGGATCCCCTTCTTGAATTTTCTTGCCCAGAGCTTTTCCAACAATATTGGGATTTAATTCTCCATCACGAGGCAAAGTACCATCCAAACGACCTTGAATTTTGTTGGACGTATCTAAATAACCGCGAAGTAATTCTTCATAAATAGGATATCCTTCTTCCAAAATTAACACTTTATCGCAAGTAGCCATTATTTTTTCTACCGACTTACGAGGCAATGGATATTGACATATTTTTAATACGGGATGTGGGCATTGTAATTTTTCATAGTTTTCCAACAAATAATTATAGCCGATGCCAAAGGCAATAATCCCTAATTTTTTATCGGCTCCCTCGGTATAACTATTGAATACCGAATTTTCAGAATTTTGTTCAAAGCCAACTTGTTTTGCCAATAATTCTTTATATTGCTTACGAGCAATTGCAGGAAGGAGTATAAATTGTTTTGGATTGTCGTGTAATTTAATTTCATTTTGCGAACGCACTTCTTGGCGTACTACTCCTGAACGAGAGTGAGCCAAACGCGTTGTAACACGCAACATAACGGGAGTTCTCATTGTTTCTGACAAATCGAATGCGTAGCGCACCATATCGTATGCTTCTTGTTGATTTGAAGGCTCCAAACAAGGAATCTGTGCAAATTTTGCATAAAAACGAGAATCTTGTTCATCTTGCGAAGAGTGCATAGAAGGATCGTCAGCAATAAGATATACCAAACCTCCATTTGCCCCTGTAATAGCAGAATTGGTAAACGGATCCGCAGCCACATTCAAACCCACATGTTTCATGCACACCAAAGCGCGCTTGCCTGTGTACGACATACCGACAGCCGCTTCCATAGCTGTTTTTTCATTAGCAGACCAACGACAATGAATATTGCGTTCGCCAGATTCTTTTGCGTGCTGAATATACTCCGTAATTTCTGTAGATGGTGTTCCTGGATAAGCGTAAACACCGGACAAACCTGCATCCAATGCGCCTTGCGCAATAGCTTCATCGCCCAATAATAGTAATTTTTGCATGTGTATATATGTTTTTATTTTTAAAATTAAACTAAGTAGCAAATATACACATTTTTTTGAGATTTTTAGGATTGAATGAGAAGATTTTGAGTAAATATTCTCCAAATTTCACTTAAACACAAGTTCAATTTCTCTAAAGACGTAAATAAGCACTCGTATCTCCTCCTAAATTACACAATAAATCCAAAACACTAATATTTCCTTGATAATTGAGAGGTAAATCGATATCAAAACTACGAATATAGGACGTAAACGTATCTCTACAAGCTCGTTTCGGATGAATTTGCAAACGCAAATCTAAAAGTTTTTCAGTTTCCAAAATAGGGCTATGGTAGGGAATAAATTCACTTGTGTTTTCAAGAGAAACAGACCAATGTAATTTTCGTATAAAAAAACGAAGTAATGCTTCATTCAATTGCATCAAATTTGTATACGGTTGTTGGTAAAATTCCGACAACTCATCTTTGTAGTATAAAAAAAAAGGTGAGTTATTATAGGCAGCCTCCATAGAACGCCAATGTGAGCGTTGCCAAGGCATTTGATTTGCAATACCTACATGTCCCATAGGCGTGTGATTGCCGTCAGTTTGAATAATAGGCACACTCAGTGACAATACGCCATGAGAACCTACAATTTGCGCTCTATTACGAAAGGATTGTTTTTGGTAATTTTCTTGGGCATCTATATATATTTTGCCTGCCTTAGACAAGGCTTGAAAATACGAAATAGGTGGCAAATACGCACTCGACAATAATATGGAAGTTGTGTTCATACTTAACGAATTAAATTCACAGATATAGTTTTTGTGTAAATATTTTTATCAATTTTATCCACAATTTTCACCTTGCAAATATAAATTCCAGCAGCACATAATTTACCATGATAAGAACCATCCCAAGCTTGATCAAAATTGGTAGTTGTAAACATTAGTTTCCCATTTTTATCGTAAATCCACATAGTAAAATCAATTTCTTCTTTTTGGGCCGAAAGCACCACCTTATACCCATCATTCAAATTGTCTCCATTGGGAGTAAACGCATTGGGAAGGAAAAAACGACCACAATATTTATATACAAATTGGATACTATCTCGATGTGAACAAGCATTTAACGTAGCTTGTAACCAATACAAACCCTCTTGATGCACTTGAAATTCATTTGATATACTTTGGTCTTGCCATAAAAAAGTTTCTGCTTCGTTGGGTCCATGAAGAGTCAACACATCCCCTTTGCAAAGAATGGAATCATTCCCTAAATGCACAAAAGGAGTAGGACGCAAATAAATATACAGACTATCTCTAAAATGACATTGATTTTCGACCACATCCACCCAATACAGAGCCGAATCTCGAACCCAAATATGAGGTTCGATACTTCCTGTCGACCACAAATAACTACCCCCTACCCTTTCCACATCTAGCAACAAATGATTTCCTTCGCAAACATAATCGGTAGAACCCAAGTTTATCAATGGCAAGGGACGAACCTGCAAATAAAAACTATCAGGTCTACTTTCACAAGCATTAAAAATCTGTGTAAAAATATATAAACCCGAATCGGAACATTGAATATACGGGTACTCAAATTTTACAGCATTCTTAAAAGGCTTTCCTTGATATTTCCATTGAGAAAAAGCCCCTGCAAGAGTATCTTGGGCCGATATCACTACATTCTCAAATTCACAATAAAAGGAATTGCCCACTATACTTGGATTTGGGCGCATACGTACTTGCAAAGGTTTGCAAATGGTATCTATGCAAGTATATTTTTGCACCTGTAAACATAAAGAGCCATTTTCCGATAATTGAATATCGGGAATACTTGCTATATTGTTAAGCATAATCAAATTTCTATTTTTTGTTTTCCATGTATATCGAATACTATCATGTATGGGGGATGCCATTAATTGTACACTATCCCCTTCGCAACAATACAAATTTGAGCTTATAAAATCAGGTTTTGTACGCGTATCCACACGAACAAACACACAGCTTGTATCGGCACAATGGTTCAAATTACTCACAAAACAGTAAGAGCCCGAATCTCGCACTTGAACGGATGTTTTGGTATATTCCTTTTGGCTCACCATAGAAGAATCATTTAATATCCAATAATTTTGGCTTTTAATTTGATTGCTTGAGGCCGCTAAAGATAGACTTAAACCCTCACATAAAGGAGCATTCTGCTTATCGATACGTGCGTATGGCGTAGGTTTATGGTATAAACGCACCTTATTGGTATCGGTACAACTAAATTGATGCAAGAGTAATTGGTATATACCCTCATCTTGTTTGCTTAGCTGAGAAAGGCACATACAAATACGTTCTGAAATCACTTTGCCGCGCGGATCAATCCATCGGTAGCTAGCGTTCGCCACACTATCGGCCAGTAAACAAAAAGCTTGTCGTTCACAAAAGCCCGTATCTTCAAGCTTCAACACATTTTCATTAACTATAAAATGAAATCGACCCTCATTGACACAGCCATGTTCATCGGTTCCCTCAACGCTAAAGATGGTAGTGGTATCTACGCTCGTTCTATACTTAGTGCAAGAGGAACAATTAAATTGAGGGAAGTAATACGATTGCGCACCAGAAGCACATAACACAAGACTTGTATTCCCTTTCGCGCATAAAACACTATCTCCATCCACCTGTAATTGCACTTTTGGCAAAGGATATACCATCACCTTACAAAGCGATTGCATCGGACAAGCATTATAGCCTATACCATGTGCATAAAAATAGGTGGTATCACTATAATTTAAAGGGATATTTTTTACTTGTGCAGAAGCAATCTTTTGTTCTCCTAGCAAACTATCATGTGTATAAGTCCAATACAAACTGTTGGGAAGACAGGTATGATTGTCTATATTTAATGAAATACTATCATGGATACATATTTCAGTATAAGGTATTATCTGCAATAATGGAGCGGGGCGAATATAAATATGCAAATGGGTGGTATCTTTTTCACAAGCGTTTTCAAATACTAATTTATATTCGGCATCAGCCTCTATAATATCATAAACTACACTATCCACAGGTATTTTCTCATACAATACACTTCCATTTTTTACCCAAGTGAGCACCCCATTGCTATTACCTATCAATTGTACTTTTGCATATTGACAAACGGTGGTATCAGGCATAGCCGTAGCCCATAAAGTGGTATCCACTTGCACAAAAATACTATCCCAATACACTTTATTTCCATGCATCCACTTACATAAATAATACGATTCAGCTTGTACAATCACAGAGGCAGAATTATGACGAGAAAAAATAGAATTATTGCCAGGATAAAGAATTCGATTGACTCCCCCCTCATTGGGTGGTCGGTTTTCATAATTTTTCAAATCTATCTGAGTTCCTCTACAAATGGACACTTTATCTGTAGTAAACGAATGAGGTTGTGCCCTCACCTTTACAGAACTTATACTATCTACATACTCTCGTATACTATCATTATTTAAAGCACGTATTCGTACTCTATACGTTGTATCTTTATACGCTTTGGTTGTAAATTCAAACTGATTTTTAAACTTGGAATTGATAAGATCGATAGCACAATGGGGGATGGAATCCCATTGAACACTAAAAATACTATCATTGGGATTGTTTCCCATGACAAACAAACTAAACTCTTCACCTTTGCAAAGCTCATAATCGGAAGCATATAAATAGGGGTCACAAGCAGGGGTTCTGGACAAGCGACTATACTCCTTTTCATAGAGAGAATCGCCTTCATTGTAGCAAATACGAACTTTGAAATTTACTTTTTGTTGTGTAGGAATTTTTGTTCTGTAATAAAAATATTGATAAGGGGGTAAAATATCCGAACGGACATACTCCATTTGCACTGGCGGATCATTGTGCCATTGGATCGCATCTTTCAAGGGTTTACTCAGATGGGAAGTTGGATTTTGTAAAATTAGATGGGCTTCGATATTACTGCCTGGACAATTATCCTCGCCCAACAAGGGGCCCAAAGAGGCCTCACAGGAAGAAATGGTAATAAATTGACTAAAGGCCAAATTGGTATCTACGCCTGCTTCACTAAAATAAATAACACCCTTTAAATAGAAACTTTGATACGCATATAATTCATAGAAGTATTGCATTGAATATAAATTACACTGATCCTCTTCTTTTTTTATAAACCGTATCGAATAGGCTGGATTAGGTTGAAAAACAATCCGATTGATATGAACGGTTCGCGCATATTCGCCCACACTAAATTGAATGGTATCCCCTTTGCAAGCTCTATTTTGCGCAGCAGTATGAGGAGGATAGGTAAGCAAGGTAGAGGGCTGACAATTGTCGAGAAAAAGATCTATTTTGTCTTGTACGGTATAGGTAGTTTTACAATTCGTATCGTAATACGTATATTTGTAAGAAAGAGGCGAATAAGGCCGTATATCCATAACGGTATCTGTACTAGCAAAGGTAAAAGTAGTGGCACTATGCTCAAACAAACGAAACTTCTGGGCATGTTCCCCGAGTATTTCCACATTTTTAAGTTGTTGTCGAGGTAATTTTCTATTTATTTGAAAATAGGCGGTATCTCCTGTACAATAATGATAAATCGGCCAAAGAGAATAGGGCTCTGTTTCCACTTGCCTTTGGAGTTTTATTTGTTGTTCCGTAGTCAACTGGGAACAAGTCAACTCATAGTTAACCGAAGCGGTATAGCTTGTGTTTTGTTCCACTAATGTGGTGTAGTGAAAATATTGCGCATTATTTCCTATTACTTTATTTACAAACTTTAGAGGATTTCCTTTGGATGCCGACATCTCCACTTCTTTTTCAGTAAATTTACATTCTTCCAAATTTGGATTTTGTAAAGTTATATTCAACGAATCACACGTATACACAGGTTCTATTACTGTCACTAAAAAAGGTAAACACGCTCGAATTTCAATAGCTATATGCACTGGATAATTAACAAATGATTTTGAACTTGCATCACATTGATTTTTTGTATACAAAATAGCATTGATTGAAGCCTCATAGACTACCGATTGATAGGGCGTTTGTGGAATGCGGACCGCTTCAGGATTGGACTCATTCAACCAACTTATGGTGTACGCATTGATTGAATCGCCCGTATGCTTTAGATTTTTGCGTAAAAAATCATTCAAATTCAATTCACAACTTTCACAGACCAAACTCGAAATCGTAGGTTCAATCTGCAATTTGCTTGGATCTGTTTTTTTTAAATACGTAATTGTAATGGTTTTAATATCTGGATTGCTTGGACAAGCAACACTTGTGGCCGACACTTCAAATGTAGTGCTTTGTGTGGGTGTAAATACCGTATTTTCTTGATATAAAGTGCCTGCATTTTGATCGCGAAAACTTACATAATCTACATTTTCTTTGGTTAAAACCGACAATATAATGGAATTTCCTTCACATACATTTAAAGTTTCGAGCAGTGTGATTTTAGGAGGTTCTATTACCTCTACTTTTGCGTAATCGAAGGAGGCTATACCGTTTAAAGAAGTTCTCAATTCATAGGTTGTGGTTTTTTGAGGAGCGACTTTGGTATCTTTTATTTGTACGCCATCCAAAAACCAACCGAATATGAGGGTTTGAGGTGGGATATAGGTAGCCAAACTAGTTAATTGCACATTTTCGCCCTTGCAAATTTTAGCCATAGAGATTGTAATTCCACTTTTCCCATAAAAAAATGAATATAAGCCCATAAATACCGTAAACAAGAGAATTTTTTTAGTCATCTGCAAAAAACACGTATTCAAAGGTAAGTAAAATTTTTATCTTGTTAAAATTTCTTGTATTTTTGCACCTTTAAACAAATAATTATCATAATCATGATCAAAAGAGTTTTATTGACAGGTTCATTTGGACAAATTGGGTCTGAACTTACCTGCGCATTACGCGCTATTTACGGCGGTGAAAATGTGGTTGCCACAGATTTATCTACCCATGTATCCGAAAAAATAAAAAATGGAGGACCTTACGAACAACTTGATGTTCTTGATGCAAAACGGATGGAAGAACTTATTGACAAATATAAAATTGACGCCATTGTACACTTGGCGGCTCTTTTGTCTGCCGTAGGAGAAAAAAACCCCGATTTAGCATGGAAAATTAATATGCAAGGCACCATTAATGTATTTAATGTGGCATATAAAAAAGGAATTCAACGCATCTTCACACCCAGTTCTATTGCAGCCTTTGGCCCTACTACGCCTTTGGATAATACGCCTCAAGATACAATTTTACAACCTACCACCATGTATGGAATTACCAAAGTGGCGTGTGAGCTTTTGGGAGAATATTACGTTGCCAAATATGGCATGGACATTCGTGGCGTTCGTTATCCTGGAATTATCAGCAATGAAACATTGCCTGGAGGCGGAACTACCGATTATGCCGTAGCCATTTATTATGATGCCGTGAAATATGGCAAATATGAATGCTTTTTATCGGAAAATACAATGTTGCCTATGATGTATATGCCCGATTGCTTAAAAGCAACTTTAGATTTATTTCAAGCTGATCTTAGCACCCTAAAACATCATACAAATTTTAATATTGCTGCATTTAGTGTCACCCCTAAAGAAGTGGCCGCATCTATCAAAAAATTCATGCCTACTTTTGAAATCAGCTATAAACCCGATTTTCGTCAAGCAATTGCCGATTCTTGGCCTAATTCTATTGACGACAGTGCCGCTCGTAAAGAATGGAATTGGAAACCTGCCTTTGACTTGGATTCAATGACTCAAGATATGCTCAAAGTGATTGGAGAAAAGCACAAACTAGGTTTACTCTAATGCACAATATTGCCGCTTTAGTTTCTGGCGGGGTCGACAGCTCGGTAGTAGTACACCTACTCAAAGAACAGGGCTTTGACCCCACCATTTTTTATATCCGTATAGGAATGGAAGATGAGCAAGGGTATGTAGATTGTCCTTCGGAAGAAGATATTGAAATTACACGCTACATCGCCAAAAAATATGGATGTAAATTTGAAATTGTATCCTTACATCAAGAGTATTGGGAGCAGGTAGTAAAATACACTATCGAAAGTGTAAAACGTGGACACACGCCCAATCCTGATATGATGTGCAACAAATTGATAAAATTTGGTAGCTTTGAAGAAAAATACGGCAAAGATTTTGATAAAATTGCCACGGGTCATTATGCCACTACCACACAGATAGAAGGCGTAGATTTTCTTTCTACCGCCAAAGATAAAGTAAAAGATCAAACTGATTTTTTAGCACAAATCAACAATCGGCAAGTATCTAAATTACTGTTTCCTATTGGAAATTATCTTAAAAGCGAAGTGCGTACCATTGCAGCTAATGCCCAATTACCTAGTGCAACACGCAAAGATAGTCAAGGAATTTGTTTCCTTGGAAAGATTAATTACAACGATTTTATTCGTCGCTACTTGGGCGAAAAAGCGGGTCCTATCATTGAATTAGAAACTGGCAAAAAGCTGGGAATGCACAATGGATATTGGTTTCACACTATTGGACAAAGAAAAGGACTTGGATTAAGCGGTGGACCTTGGTTTGTGGTGGATAAAAACATTGAAGAAAATATTATCTATGCTTCTCAAGGATACGATCCACAAACGCAATACGGCAAAACGATCCGTTTGCAAGGCTTTGAATATATTAGCAAAGATATATTAGGCAATTTGGAAGAAGCAAAAGAAATTCGTTTTAAAATAAGACATACCCCCGATTTTACCAAGGGATTTGTACGCAAAGAAAACCATCTCTACATCATAGAATCTACGGAAAAAATACAGGGAATTGCCTCTGGTCAATTTGGTGTTATCTATGATATTCACGCAAAACTTTGCTTAGGAAGTGGTGTTATTTGTTAGGGGAATCCTAAAAAAATATGTACCTTTGCAAATTAAATTTCAAAACAAATTTTTATAATGAAAAAATTTTTATTAAGCGTAGCTACTATCATAATGCTCGTGATGGTAACTTCTTGTGCAAAAAAAGGCCCTGAAACTGATGCTAAAAAATTCATGGAAAAATTCTGTGAATTACAGGGTACTTACGAGCAATTGTATTCTGCTACCGAAGACAAACGTGGAGAATTAGAAAAAAAAGCTGAGATTTTAGGTAAAGAATTAGAAACTCTCAATAATGAGATTATGAAAAAATACGAAAACGATACAGCCGCCATGCGAGTTATGCAAGAGTTTACTGCTAATTACGAATGCCCCAAAAGCAAGTAATTAAATGGATTCGATTTTAATTAATGGCACCCTAGTCAATGAAGACAAAATTTTCGATGCACATATTGGAATCGAAAATGGGCGTATTATTAAAATTATTCCTTCTCAAGAAGATTATAAACCATTTGTGCAAGCCCACACGAATGTGATAAACCTAAAAGGCAAATATATTTTACCAGGTATTATTGACGATCAAGTTCATTTTCGTGAACCTGGACTTACCCACAAAGGAGATCTGTATACAGAAAGTCGCGCTGCCGTTGCTGGAGGCGTGACTTCTTTTATGGAGATGCCTAACACAAAGCCACAAACACTTACCCAAGATCTTCTACAAGCCAAATACGATTTAGCTGCTCAAAAATCACTTGCCAATTATTCTTTTTATATGGGTTGTTCTCAAAATAACCTAGAAGAGGTTTTAAAAACAAATCCTAAAGAAGTATGCGGCATCAAATTATTTCTAGGCTCCTCAACTGGCAATATGCTTGTGAGTGATCCCGCATATATTCAAGAACTTTTTGAAAAATCGACCGCTATAATCGCCATTCATTCCGAAGACGAAAATATTATTCAAGCCAACATCGCACATTGTAAAGAACAATATGGCGAACAACCACCTATGTGGGTTCATGCACAAATCCGTAGTGAAGAAGCCTGCTATGCCTGTTCCAAAAGAGCCATTGACTTAGCACGCAAATGTAATACACGCCTTCATTTACTACATATTTCAACCGCAAAAGAACTCTCTTTACTTGAAGGAAACAAGCCTTTAGAAGAAAAAAAAATAACTGCCGAAGTCTGTGTCCATCATCTTTGGTTTACTCAAAAAGACTATGCACAAAAAGGCTGTCGTATCAAATGGAATCCCTCCATTAAAAACGAAACAGATCGAGCCGCCTTGCGAAAAGCCGTAGTAGAAAATGTAATTGATGTTGTGGCCACCGACCACGCGCCTCACACTTGGGCCGAAAAAGATCAATCTTATTTTAAAAGCGCCTCGGGGGGACCTTTAATCCAGCACTCTCTCGTCGCCATGCTAGAACTCGTACATCAGGGTGTTTTCACTCTTTCACAGGTGGTACAGCAAATGTGTCATCGCCCTGCTCGTTTATTTAAAATTGATGATAGAGGCTTTATTCGAGAAAATTATTTTGCCGATTTAGTAGTAGTAAACTTACACAATCCTTGGATGGTAAGTAAAGAAAATATTCTCTATAAATGCGCATGGTCTCCTTTTGAAGGGCAAACTTTTCAATCCCAAATTGAACACTGTTTTGTCAATGGGAATTGGGTTTACAAAAGCGGTACCATTGATGAGACTTGGCGCGGGAAACGACTTTCATTTAATAAAAATATTTCCTTATGAAAAAATTATTGATTTTAACCTTCGGCTTCGGCTTTGGTTTATTCTGTTTGTCGTGTATGCCTTCACATTCAGAGAAGCCTACTAATTTTTTAAATAAAACAGAAATGACCAATTTACTCACCGAGATTCGCATTACCGAAGTTTTGCTTTACAACGAACATTGCCAACATTACAACGAAGATAGCATTCGGCTTCACACGCAAATGGCTTACGCTCCTATTTTTGCAAAATATAAAATAACTTACAAAGATTATCAAGCCAATATGCAATACTATGTAGGACAACCTCTATTGTTAGAAAAAATGCTCAAGGATGTGACTCTCAATTTAGAAAAACTACAAAAAGCAAAACCCTAGCTAACTCACTGTCTATGCTCAAAAAAATTCCACATACTTTTACGATTGTCTTTTACATGATTTTGTTTTCGGCTATGCTCACTTGGATTATTCCAGGAGGTGAGTATGTGAGGGAGACCATTCAGGTCAATGGCAATCAACGTGAAGTTGTGGTTGATAATTCATATCATCGCGTAGATCGTCAAGCTCAAACATGGCAAGTGTTTTCAGCCCTTTTTGAAGGTTTTGTCGACAAAGCGGATATTATTATTTTTGTATTGATGGTAGGGGGAGCTTTTTGGATTTTAAATAGTAGTAGAGCTATCGACACGGGCGTATATGCGTTTCTAGCTTTTACCACTTCTTTGAAAAAAAAGCGACTTTTTAAATTTATCAATGTAGACTATGTGATTATTAGTTTAATTATGGTCATGTTTAGCTTATTTGGCGCTATTTTTGGGATGAGTGAGGAAACCATTGCCTTTACCATTATTTTTGTTCCTTTAGCTATTTCCATGGGCTACGATTCCATCACGGGAGTCTGCATTTCGTACTTAGCCGCACATGTAGGTTTTGCAGGAGCTATTTTAAATCCCTTTACCATAGGAGTGGCACAAGGAATTGCCGAATTACCTTTGTTTTCAGGATTAGAGTATAGGGTACTTTGTTGGATTTTTCTCACACTCATTGCCATTATTTTTGTTTGCTTTTACGCTCGAAAAATAAAGAAAAACCCTCAGAGTTCACCCATGTATACCTTGGATGAATATTGGCGAAAGCGCTCTAACCAAAGCATACAAACAGAAGAAAACACAAAAAACAAAGCCTTATGGATCGTTTTTATTTTTTTAAGTGTAGTGCAAATATATGCGAGTGTTACGCATGCTCAAACCATACTAAATGTAGGAAATTTGTCGATAAGTGCCCCTTTACTTCCTATATTTACTTGCATTTTTGGAATAGGCGGTTATTTTGCCTGTCGAAAATCGGCGGCAGCATTTAATATGCTTTTACTTTTTGCCACCATTTTTTATTTAGTGATAGGCGTGTTGGCCTACCATTGGTATATTATGGAAATAGCCACTTTATTTTTAGCAATGGGTGTATTTTCGGGAATTTCCATGGCCTATACGGCCGATAAATTAAGTAAATTATTTTTAGAAGGGGTTAAAGATATTTTAGTTCCCGCTATGATTATAGGGCTTGCGAGTGGAATTATTTTTATTCTACAAGAAGGAAAAGTAATTGATACTATTTTGTATGCAGTTTCGTCAACTCTAGTGGGAATGGGTGAAGTAGCCTCGGTAGGATCTATGTATTTATTTCAAACAGCCTTAAATATAGTTATGCCCTCTGGCTCAGCCAAAGCCGCTTTAACTATGCCAATTATGTCGCAATTTTCCGATTTAATTCAGGTGTCTCGACAAACCACCGTACTTGCCTTTCAATTTGGAGATGGATTTACCAATATGATTACACCTACTTCAGGTGTTTTATTGGGTGTTTTAGGAGTGGCTCGTATTCCCTACCCCCTTTGGGTAAAATGGATTTGGAAGTTTATACTTGCCATGATATGTATTGGATTTTTATTACTTCTACCTACTTTATTTTTCAGTTGGAACGGATTTTAATTTTTTTTTGTATCTTTTAAAAAAAAGTTGTATCTTTGCATCCTATTTGTGGACAGATTTGACTGCTTGCAACCACACAAAAAAAAGCTAAAACGACCCTATTGCATTTTTCTAATGCCTTATATGTTTTCCCATTTTGTGTTTTTGCATATCAAATTTTTCCCTATAAATTAGATTTTAATAACAATTAAATTTATACTATTATGGGATTTTTATTCACCTCCGAATCGGTATCTGCGGGTCACCCCGACAAAGTTGCCGACATGATTTCAGATGCTTTAGTTGATGAATTTTTGCGTTTTGACCCTGAGTCAAAAGTAGCTTGCGAAACCTTAGTTACTACAGGATTGACTGTATGTGCAGGCGAAGTGAAAACCAACGGCTATGTGGACATCCAACGCGTAGCACGCGAAACTATTTACGATATAGGCTACAATCAAGCCGAATATCAATTTGACAGCAAATCTTGCGGTGTAATTTCTGCAATTCACGGTCAATCAACCGATATTAATCAAGGGGTTGAACGCAAAAAGCTAGAAGACCAAGGTGCAGGCGATCAAGGTATGATGTTTGGATATGCGTGCAAGGACATGGACAATTACATGCCTATGCCTGTTGAG
>JAVVPL010000043.1:0-7614 GCA_036655775.1 Bacteroidales bacterium
AAAGCAGTTTTATTAACCTCCAGCGTAAGTTTAAATCTCATAATCTCAGTATTTTTAGACTAAATAAACGGCTTTACATTGTTGATTTCAGACTAAAATTAAATTAAAAATTCAACAATTGTAATTCTCCACTTAGGCTACATCCCATTTTATCAACGTTTACCTAATACTGAATAGTTATTTTGTAAAACACCTAATTTATCAAGTTTATATCATCCTATATCCCAATTTATTTATTTCCGATTATTTTCATCCCTTTTAATTGTGTAAAAATAGGTCTATTTTGTGATCTATACAACCTTCACATCAAATTATTATCAACATTAATTTGATTATTTCAAGTATTTTTCTGTACTTTGCATAGGTTTATTTTCACATCAAACATATTGACTTATGAAATATTTTTTCAAAATCGTAGTTAACACCATTGCCATTCTTTTGAGTGGATGGATACTTTCAAATGGCATCCACATAGACAATGCACTAACAGGCGTATTAATAGCCATCGCGCTCATTTTACTCAACACTTTTTTACGTCCCCTGCTTGTACTACTCACCATTCCTCTTACCCTTCTTTCATTAGGCATCTTTATTCTTTTTATCAACGCGGGGATGGTATTAATTGCAGGTTCTGTAATTGACGGATTCACGGTGAATGGGTTTGGATGGGCTTTAGGCTTTAGCATACTTGTTTCTGTATTTCAATTTTTACTAGAGATACCCGAAAAAATCCGAAACGGTCAAATTCGCATTCAAGTTCAAAAACGATACGACAATATAAACGAGAACAAAAACGATACGAACAACGACAAAGATACAGTCGATACGGAATACACCGAATATCCTGAAGAAAAACAAGATAAAGACGAATTCAATAAATAGTATTTAGATATTCAATCAAAAAACTCAATTCAATACTTTTGAATTGTTCTGTATAGAATCAAATTTTGTGTAGAATTACTAGGCAAGCCAAGCTTGCACCTCTTCGCTTTTAAGAGCGGGCACTTCTAATTTATTCTTTTTTCGTAAACCATTCAAATCATTGAATAATTTATTGACATTGGCCGTTTTTAAAGCTTCTATTGTTGTAATACCCAATTTACGAATAAGTTCAATCCAAATTTGAGGAATTCCACAAGCTATAAAATCTTCATCACTTGCTTGTGCCACTTTTTTCTCAGGACGCATTTGAGGAAAAAAGAGCACATCTTGAATTGAAGGAGAATTGGTCATAATCATACTTAAACGATCAATACCAATACCTAAACCAGCCGTAGGAGGCATCCCAAATTCTAAAGCACGTAAAAAATCTTCATCCAAAACCATTGATTCATCATCTCCTCGTTTACCTAATTCTAATTGGGTTTGAAAACGTTCTCTTTGATCGACTGGATCATTTAATTCCGAATAAGCATTGCAAATTTCTTTAGAATTGCAAATTGCTTCAAAGCGTTCAGATAAACCCGCTTTGCTACGATGTTTTTTTGTTAAAGGAGACATCTCGATAGGATAGTCGTAAATAAAAGTAGGTTGAATTAATTTAGCCTCACAAGTTTCGCCAAAAATCTCATCAATTAATTTTCCTTTACCCATTGAATCATCAATGGCTACGCCAAGAGAAAGAGCTGTTTGACGTAATCCCACTTCATCCATTTCAGAAATATTAATTCCTGTAAAATGTTCTATTGCTTCAAACATAGTATATCGTTTCCATGGGCGTTTAAAATCAATCAAATTTTCGCCCACTTGAACTTGAGTGGTTCCATGTAGACACAAGGCCACAACTTCCACCATTTCCTCCACTAAATTCATCATCCATTCATAATCCTTATAAGCCACATACAACTCCATCTGTGTAAATTCTGGGTTGTGAAAACGATCCATTCCTTCGTTACGAAAATCTTTTGAAAATTCAAAAACCCCATCATAGCCCCCAACAATCAATTTTTTAAGGTAGAGTTCATTGGCAATACGCAAATAAAGCGTGGTATCTAATGCATTGTGATGTGTTTTAAAAGGTCGAGCAGCAGCGCCCCCATATAAAGGTTGTAAAATAGGCGTTTCTACTTCCAAATATCCTTTCCCCGCCAAAAAATTACGCATTGAATTCACCAATTGCGTACGTTTTACAAATGTTTCTCGTACTTGTGGATTGACAATCAAATCGACATATCGCTGACGATACCTTTGTTCTGGATCTGTAAAAGCGTCAAAAACTTGCCCCTCCTTCTCTTTGACGATAGGAAGAGGTTTAAGCGATTTACTTAGCATTGTAAGGGATTGCACATGCAAAGAGATTTCGCCCATCTGCGTTACGAAAACATAGCCTGTTACGCCTATAATGTCACCGATATCAGTAAGCCGTTTAAAAACGGTATTATATAAAGTTTTATCTTCTCCTGGACAAATTTCATCTCTTTTGATATAAAGTTGGAGTTTACCCGTACTATCTTGCAATTCTACAAAAGAAGCAGCCCCCATTACTCGACGACTCATCATTCTACCTGCAATACTTACATTTTGAAACAAAGTAGTATCACTAGGATATTTTTCTAAAATTTCTTTAACCTTTGCATTCACTTCATATAAAGCGGCTGGATACGCCTCTATTCCTAAGTTTTTCAGTTCTACCAGTGCCTGTCTACGAAATAATTCTTGATCGTTAAATTCGGTGCTCATTGTATTTTTTTTCGCAAAAGTAAATAAAATCACGTAAATTTGCAATCTTATAGACTTAATACATGAACAAAATATTTACATATCTCAAAACTTGGTATGCACGCATCTTCACAAATGTGCGTCATAAGTATCGTTTAGTTATTATGGATGAACGATTTCATGAAAAGATTTCTTTTCGTTTATCAAGATTAAATGTTTTGATGGGAGCAAGTATGACCGTGATTGCTTTAGTCGCATTAACTACTTTTCTAATTGCTTTTACACAAATGCGAGAGTATATACCTGGCTATACAAACGAAAAAGTAAGTAATTTAGCTTACATGAATAAACATACAACTGATTCATTAAGTTCGATTTTAGCAGGGCAACAATTAATGCTTCAAATTATTGAACGCGCTATTAATGGCGATATTCCTATTGCCGAAGCCATTCACGCAAAAGACTCATTAAAAGATTATAGAAATATTGATTATCAAATTTCAACTGCGGATGCTCTTTTGCGCAAAGAAATTGAAAATGCAGACAAATACAATATAGGTAATACCATTATTGGCAATGGGGCCCAAGGAGTTGAAGCAAATTCATTGGGACATACGAGTTTGTTTTATGTACCCTTACAAGGACGTATTCTCAAAGAATTTAATGCGGTGGAAAAACATTTCGGATTGAAAATTACTGGAAAACAGAATGATGTTATTAAATCTATTCTTGATGGAACGGTGATTTATGCCGATTGGACCCCCGAAAATTATTATACTATTATTTTACAACATGACAATGCTATTTTATCCATTTACAAATTAAATTCAGCTCTGCTCAAAAAAGTAGGTGATTTTGTAAAAGCAGGTGAAGTTATTGCTTTTATTGGAAATACTCCCGAACACACCAGCCAACCCATGCTTCATTTTGAATTATGGCAAAATGGTTCTCCTGTAAATCCTAAAGATTATATTCTTTTTTAAAAAATTCTATAAAACGAGTGTATACAATGGATTTAAAATCGACAATTAATTAAATTATTTACAAATGAACAAAAAGCGTATTGCCGTTATTGGTTCCACAGGCTCCATTGGTACCCAAACTTTAGAAGTAATTTCTGAACAAAATGAATTTTTTGAAGTAGAGGTGTTGAGTGCTCACAATAATGCAGATCTACTAATTCAACAAGCCTTAAAATACAAACCAAATGCCGTAGTTATTGGAAACGAACAACTCTATACACAGGTTTTTGAAGCTCTAAATCCTTATGATATCAAAGTTTTCACAGGAGAGAAATCGTTGGAGGATATTGTAGAATTTGATTCTATTGACATGGTAGTTACCGCTTTGATGGGATCCGCAGGTTTAAAGCCCACTTTAAATGCGTTAAAACACAAAAAACCCATTGCTTTAGCCAATAAAGAAACTTTAGTAATGGCAGGGGAATTAGTAAGTAAAACTGCGGCTGAAAATGGCTGCAATATTTACCCCATCGACTCTGAACATTCTGCTATTTTCCAATGTCTTGCAGGCGAATTTGACAATCCTATCGAAAAAATCATACTTACGGGATCTGGAGGTCCTTTTAGAGGGAAATCCATGGAAGAGTTGACGCATGTAACCAAAGCGCAAGCTCTCAAACATCCTACTTGGCAAATGGGTGCTAAAATTACCATTGATTCGGCAAGTTTGATGAATAAAGGCATGGAAGTTATTGAAGCCAAATGGCTTTTTGGACTTAAACCTGAACAAATCGAAGTGCTGATACATCCACAATCGGTCATACACTCCATGGTGCAATTTCAAGATGGGGCACTGAAAGCACAAATGGGATTGCCCGATATGAAACTACCCATACAATATGCTCTTTCTTATCCGCAGCGACTCAAAACCTCTTTCCCTCGTTTAGATTGGCGTATGTATCCTCAATTCACTTTTGAAAAACCACAACTGGATACATTTAAAAATTTAGCTTTAGCGTTTGAAGCTCTACACCGAGGTGGAAACACTTGTTGTGTACTCAATGGAGCCAATGAAGTAGCTGTGCAAGCTTTTTTAAAGGATCAAATTGGATTTGTACAAATGTCGCAAATTATTGAAAAGTGTATGGCTAAAGTGAATTTTATTGCACAACCTACTCTTTCCGACCTATTGGCAAGCGATCAAGAAGCTCGCTTATATGCAAATGAATATATAAAAAATTAATATATAAATACAATGAACTTTTTAATAATGGCAGGGCAATTGATATTGGGACTTTCTATTTTAGTCCTTATTCATGAAGCTGGACACTTTTTAGCAGCACGAATGTTTGGCATACGTGTAGATAAATTTTATTTATTTTTTGATGCTTGGGGCTGGAGTCTTTTTAAATTCAAAAAAGGAGATACCGAGTATGGAATTGGATGGCTTCCTTTGGGAGGTTACTGCAAAATTGCAGGCATGGTAGATGAATCCATGGACAAAGAGCAAATGAAACAAGCGCCTCAAGAATATGAATACAGAAGTAAACCTGCATGGCAACGTCTTATAGTTATTGCCGCAGGAGTTGTTTTAAATTTAATTACAGGTATTGTCATTTTTGCACTTTTGATATTTAATCAAGAAAAAGCATATTTATCAAACGAGGAAGTCAATAAAGTAGGAATCTACGCCTCTTCCTTAGCCAGGGATTTGGGTTTTGAAAATGGCGATCGTATTCTGTCTGTCAATGGCAAAGAAATAGAACGTTTTAAAGATGCACAAGGATTTAGTGTCATTTTCGGAAGTGACATCACCGTGGACCGACATGGGGAAAAGAAAACCATTCAAGTTCCTAAAAATGCCTACAAAAAATTAACAAACATAGGCATGCGAATTTTTGAGCCCTACTACTACCCTTTAATTATTGATACCGTAATTCCGAATTTACCTGCGGCAAAAGCAGGTCTGGACAAAGGAGATAGAATTATTGGGTTGGATAGCGTTACGATCAAATCTTTTGGTGATTTTCGTGAAGGTATAGTGAATGCCAAAAATAAAAAAGTAAACATTACATTTTTGAGAAATAAAGATACCTTAACTCGACTTGTTTTAATAGATTCCACTGGATATGTAGGACTTTTAGCTAGTTCACCCTATAATTTTAAACCTTATACCTTTATCAATTCCTTCTATTATGGAAGTAAGGATGCTTTTGAAATGATTAGTGCCAATGCCAAAGGTTTAGGCAAAATTTTTACAGGTGAAGAAAAAGCCTCTGAGTCGGTACAAGGACCTATTGGAATTGCAAGTATTTATGGAAATGAATGGATATGGAGTCGTTTTTGGTATATAACGGCTATGATTTCTTTGATTCTTGCCTTTATGAATATCCTACCCATTCCAGGTTTAGATGGCGGACACATTATGTTTACACTTTATGAAATCATTACCAGACATAAGCCCAGCGATAAATTCTTGGAATATTCCCAAATGGTAGGCATGTTTCTTTTAATGGCATTGATGGTATTTGCAGTTGGCAACGATTTATTTAGACTATTCAAATAAAGCAAATTTAAAACTGCTACTTTATAACATATTGCTCATAAAACCACAATACAATCCCACAATAAAAAAAGGTATCTGACAAAATCAGATACCTTTTTTTTGTACACTCAAACGATTTTATTTATTTGAGCCAAACATACAAATTAATTTATATTGGAAATTTTAGAGAATTTTTCTTTAAAATTCGTAGTTTTTACTTTCACTGAAATGATATACATTCCATCCGCAAGAGAAGAGATATCAATTTGTTTTTGAGAGGTTTTATGTAAAGTCAATACGGGTTGACCATAGATATTTGAAATTACAATTTTATCTATCACAGGAGCATCTAAAACCAAATTCAATACCTTTGCTGTTGGATTGGGATAAATTTTAAATTGTGCTTTATTTTCATCCTCTATGGCAAGTCTTTTTTTGAAATTTGCCACTAAAGACACATTTGTACTAGCTTTAAATTTATAAATTTCAGACGTGCTCATTTCAGTATCATATTGCGTCCAATTAAGAAATTTATACTCTGGATTAGAAATTGCTTTTAAGGTCACTGTAGATTTTTCCTCATACAATCCAGCACCTTCAATTACACCTGCGCCCATGGGATCAACCGTAGCTTTAACCGTGCAAAAACGGCCCATAGTCACATTTACGGTAGCACGTAGGGATTCCATAGTATCATTATAAACCACGGCTACACCATAACGATAGTCTCCTTTTGAAAGCATAGTATCCAAAACACTTGTATCTTGAATTTTAGAAAATAAAAGAATTCCATTTTTGTAGATATTATAACCAGATACTACATATTTACTAGCTTTAGGAGGCTCCCAAGTTAGAAGTATATTTTGCCCTTGTTTACTTGCCTTTAAATTTTGCACCTCTTCGGTTTTATTGTCTATCACCGATAAGGCTTTATAGGCATTTACAACGCCAGCATCAAGCGCAATGCCTCGATCGCCTACTATAGGCATAGAACTAACACGCAACACTTCACGCATTTGAGTCATACTAAGAGTAGTATCATACGATAAAAGGAACCCACACAAGCCAGCCACTACAGGGCATGCCATAGAGGTACCAAACATACCATCATACCAAGCCGTATCAAAAATATTATTGCCTTCCAAACGATACGATTGATTGGTTGAATAGGTGGTGCTAAAAATAGAAGAATAGGTGCTTTTTCCCAAAGAATTTACAGCCCAACCGCCAGGACCTGCAATATCAACCCATTTTCCATAATTTGAAAAATTGGATAGTTTTTTATCTGAATTTACTGAAGCCACACTGATAGTGGATGAATAGCCTGCTGGATAAAAAGGACTACTTGAGCCCTCATTTCCTGCAGCAGCAACAATAATAACGCCTTGATCGGCTACACTTTGAAAAAATGCTTCATCCGTCGTAGTTCTATTAGGATTACCCCATGAT
>JAVVPL010000043.1:7624-15939 GCA_036655775.1 Bacteroidales bacterium
AATTTTTGCACCTTGTTCTACCGCCCAAAGAATTCCTACTTCACCATTACTTACTACATCACCCGAAGATCCAGGGCAAGAAACCCCTATCACAGAAAGACCGCCTCCCATAGAAGCAACCCCTATCCCATTATTTGTAATTGCACCCACAGCACCTGCGCAATGTGTTCCATGCGACCAAGCATAAGCGGGACAAGCAGAAGTAGTCAAATCCCGACAAACTTTATCTTGCACAATACTGGCAGGAGGTGCAGCACTTGTGTCGTCAGGTTTGGCCACATTATGTTGCCTAGAAGCGGGTATTTGCAAATCGGGATGATTTCCCCAAACAGCATTATCAACTACGGCAACTTTAATATTAGGTGTTGCTCTATGAATACCCCACGCTTTCTCTGCTTCCATTAATTTTAAATGCCAATTTAAATTAGCCCCATTGAAATTGTTTGAATAATATAGATCATTGGGAATAAAGTCCCCTGCACAAATACGATACAATGGTTTTTTCTCCACATATTCTACACTGGGGTCTGCTTCCAATTGTGCAATAAACTGATCAATCTTATTAATATCATTTATACGAACCTCTATGGTTCTCGCTAAAATTGGATTATCAAAGGCACGTCTTAATTGCACTTGTTCTTGCACCACATACTGTTGTTTCATTTTTTGCAAAACGGGGATTTGCTTTACTGAAACCACATTGGATTTGCTTTGCATAAAAGCCATTTTTTGATTATCCTTAAATTTTATGTACACAACCCCATCCTCAAAATCAGGAGAAACGGTTTGTGCCATAGACATCAAAGGGAATCCGCATAAGAAAGCTATAAAAATTATGCTAATTAATTTTCTGTTTTTTTTCATCGTTAATTTTTCTATTTTGTTTTATTCTGTTTTATTCTGTCTTTGCATAAAGGGTACAACGCTCTCCTACCAATAATTCATCCATACTTTTAGGCGTACCCACACTCCAGACCACATCTCCTACTTCAAATTGAATATGCGATTCTGGGTTCATTATATATTCTTGCTCTCTTTCTATTCCAGCAATGATTAAACCATATTTTTCTCTAATTCCTGTATCTTTGATACTGTTTCCTTGCAACAAAGAACTGGCGCAAATTGTAAACTGCTGCAATTCCACATTGGGTAAATCATCCACCTTCAATAATTCCCGTTCTATCACTCGACGGAATTTAGCCAACTGTTCATCTGAACCTATTACCGATAAAACATCATACGGATAAATACTATCCTCTCTGGTGGGAATAGTAATGGTTTTAGTTCCTCTTTGAATAGCGGCAATATTAATTCCGTAGCGTTCTCTCAATTTTAATTCTTTCAACGGTTTTCCAATAGCGAACGTGCTTGGACTCACCGTCAATTTCACTAAGTGTAAATCGCGTTCAAAAACTTTAGGCGTATCGATTTTGGAATTGAAATTATTTAAAAATCGCTCCTCAATATGCTCATAGCGCTTTGATATCCGACGTGAAGCAAAAAGTAAAATTAAGATAAGTAAAATGGTGGATACCAAAAATCCCGTTTGCATTAAAAAGAAGTGAGAAACAATGATTCCTAAAAATACTAGAGCAATAAGGTATCGAAAAAAAATGAGTGATATAATATACCCCTTGTTAAAATGACTATCGTTCCATAATCTATTAAAAGCAGTCGATTGTTTTCGATTATGTACTAATGCAAAAATAAAAGGCGCACTTAAAGACAAAGTTAGTAAAAGAGATATCAAATCACCCCAAAATAAAGACATCCTAGCATCTACAATCGGTTCTATAAAATTAAAACTAAAAATGATAGTTGCTATAATCAAAGTGACACTTACCACTAAAGAAATAAGATATTTTTTAGTGAGTTCACGCAAATCGTGTTTATATTCCAAACTCTTATTTCCACTACTATAATTTTGAATTGCATTTTTCCATTTTTGAGGTAGTTTACGCATAAGTAAATTATAAGCAGGAACTGCAAGTCGTATTTGATAAGGGGTAGTAAACGTTGTAATTACAGAAACCATTACTGCAATCGGATACAATTCAGGCATAATCACTCCCATACTTAAACCCATGGCCGCAATGATAAACGAAAACTCGCCTATTTGACATAAACAAAAGCCTGCTTGCATGGACGTTTTTAAGGGTTGTCCCGAGATAAAAAAGCCAATTGTTGCACTCAAAGGCTTGATAATAAGAACGGCTAAGGAGATCACTACAATAGGAATGATATGCTCCCAAGCACTCATTGGATTCACCAATAAACCCACCGAAACAAAGAAAATAGCACCAAAGAGATTTTTGATAGGTTTTACAATTTGTATAATCCGTTCCGACTCTATGGTTTCGGCCAGTATCGAACCCATCACAAAGGCACCTAAGGCAGCTGAAAAACCCACGGAATGCGCCATCACAACCATAGAAAAGCAAAGCCCCAAAGACACAATCAACAAGGTTTCATCCGACATTAAACGACGTACAAATTTTAAAGCCGAAGGAATTAAATAAATACCGACCACAAACCAAAGTACTATAAAAAAGACCAATTTAAGTATATTAAAAATCAACTCACTCCCTTCTACCCCTTTACTAACGGCCAAAGTAGGGAATAAAACCAATTCTAAAATAGCCACTAAATCTTCGATAATCAATACACTAAAAACCAAATGGGCAAAATTGCGCGTTTTTAGCCCCATATCATCGTACGCTTTTAAAATAATAGTTGTGGAAGAAATAGTAAGCATACCTCCTAAAAAAATACGATTCATTTGCGACCAACCCAATAATTTACCTATCAAATACCCAACGGCAAACATGGTAATAAATTCAAAAAAAGTGGTAATGGCCCCAGTACCTCCTACTTTCATCAATTTTTTAAAACTAAATTCCAATCCCAAAGTAAATAATAATACAATAACCCCTATATCCGACCAAGTTTGAATACTTGCCATATCTCCCACCGATTGAATTTGTGACATTGCAGGCCCTGCAATCATTCCTGCCACCACATAGCCCAACACCAAAGGTTGTTTTAATCTTCTAAAAACGAGAGTAATAATTCCCGCCAATATCAAGATATAGCCTAAATCGATAATTAGTTGTGGTATTTGCGACATAATTTTATATTATTTACAATTCTCCTTTCATAAGCAAAAATATAAAAAATACTTCGATTAAAAAAATTTGATTAAATTTGCAATCTTAATTAGGTGTTGAAAAAAAACCTATTTATTATTAAAATGATTTATAATAAACATGTATGCTCTCGCAGATATGCTATAGGAGGCAATTTATTTACAATCTTAAATTTAAAAATTAGTACAAATGAAAGCATTTTCAATTATAGTAGCCATTGCACAAAATAAAGCGATCGGCAAGGATAATCTTCTTTTATGGCATCTTTCCGAAGATTTAAAACGATTTAAAAAACTCACTTTAGGGCATACCGTAATTATGGGATATAAAACCTATCTATCTTTACCTATTCATCCTTTTCCAAATAGAAAAAATATTGTTATTGTCGACGACCTAAGCATTGCTTTAGATGGTTGTACAATGGCTCATTCCATCGAAGAAGCCATCCAATTTGCCGATGAAGATAAAGAAAATTTCATTGTGGGAGGTGGTAGTATTTATGCTCAATTTTTACCTATTTGTCAAAAACTTTATATTA
Source organism: Bacteroidales bacterium (assembly GCA_036655775.1). GTDB lineage: Bacteria > Bacteroidota > Bacteroidia > Bacteroidales > P3 > JAVVPL01. The sequence continues at coordinate 11,309 of JAVVPL010000043.1, forward strand.
CCAAAGTTTTAAAAGATTTTGAAGCGGATACTTTTTTTCCTTCGTTCAAAGAAACAGAGTATACCCTAGAGGAAGAAAGTGAAATTTTCGTGGATGAAAAAACACAACTTCCCTATCAATATCTTGTTTATACAAAATAAAAACTCAATGGCTATGAATAAATTATATCCTATGAAATTTATTCCCCTATTCAAAGAAAAAATTTGGGGAGGCACGCAAATCAAAGACGTATTGGGCTTGGATTTTGGGAAAATGAAAAAATGTGGAGAAGCGTGGATGCTTTCAGGTTTAGAAGGCAATGAATCGGTGGTATGTAATGGTTTTTTGGAAGGCAATACCTTGTCTGAACTTTTGGAAGTTTACATGGGCGATTTGGTAGGCGAAAAAATCTACGACCGTTATGGCAATGAATTTCCTTTGCTTTTTAAATGGTTGGATGCGCAAGATGATTTATCGGTTCAAGTGCACCCGAATGATGAATTAGCACTACGAGAATATGGATGTTTAGGAAAAAGTGAATTGTGGTTTATAGAAAAAGCCGATAAAGAGGCTCGTTTGCTTTGTGGATTCCACAAAACACCTAAGCAAAATGACTATATAGAAAAAATGGGAACCGCTGCAGTTTGTGAAGATTTGGCAAGTTTTACCCCAAAAGTTTCGGATGCTTTTTATATTCCCTCTGGCACAGTACACGCATTATGTAGCGGCATTCTTCTAGCAGAAATACAACAAAGTTCTGATATTACCTATCGAATGTACGATTGGGATCGAACCGATGCCAAAGGAGAAAAACGAGACTTGCATCTTAGTGAGGCTATTAATGCAATTAATTACCAACAAAAAGAATCCTGTAAAATTAATTATAATCAATATCCTAATACGAGCAATTCACTATTACAAGATCCCAATTTCCGAATCAATTATCTCAATTTGGATCAAGGTTTAGAAAAAGATTTTTCTGAAATTGACAGTTTTGTTGTGTATCTTTGTACTGAAGGAAATGGGATAATTAAAATGGATCAGTTTGCCGTTGAATTACGAAAAGGTGAAATTCTTTTTATTCCAGCCATCTGTGAAAAAATCGCTTTATTTCCCGATATAAAAGGCTTGCAAGTATTGGAAACCTATATTGAATTTTAAATATAAAATATAAAACAATGAATGTAGACTTGACTATTCTATTTTTTGGTATGCTTGTCTTTTCTGCACACCTATTTAGTTCGATATATACCAGAAAAAAAATTCCAGATGTATTGTTATTAATCCTTATTGGACTTTTATTAGGTCCTATTTTTCATCTAATACAACCTACCGATCTGGGAGCTGGAGGCCCTGTTTTTGTGGCAATGACCTTAGTTGTTATTTTATTTGACGGGGGAACCTCTTTAGATATTCAAGTTATGCAATCGGCATGGAAAAGCACTATAAACATTACATGTAGCTGTTTTTTTGCATCCTTGATACTCACGGCTACCATTGGAATTGCCTTTGCAGGGATGAGTTATTTAGATGCTTTAATTTTAGGCTCGATCTTAGGGGGTACCTCTTCGGCCGTAGTGATTCCACTGGTTCGTCAACTTAATATGGGAGAAAAATCTAAAACCGTACTCATTTTGGAGTCGGCAGCCACAGATGTGCTTTGCATTGTTTTTGCTTTGGCTTTTTTACATGCGTATAAGCTAGGTACCGTCCATGTAGGCAATATGATTGGAAATGTTTTCTCTTCCTTCTTATTGGCTGGAGTCATTGGATTTTTAGGCGCGCTGATTTGGTCTCGACTAATTACCAAAATGCGCAAATTGCAAAATTCCATATTCACGACCCCTGCCTTTGTTTTTATAATCTATGGTATTGCTCAGCTATTAGGATATAGCGGAGCAATTGCAGCCTTAATCTTTGGGGTCACCATGGCGAATATAGATACCATTCGGAATAGATTTTTAATTCGAATTATGGGAGGCCGAGGTCATAAATTAAATACAACGGAAATGGTTTTTTTTGGAGAAATTGTCTTTTTATTAAAAACTGTTTTATTTGTTTATATTGGGATTTCTATTGTATTCAACGATCTTCTCTCTATTTTAGTAGGCTTAGGAATTACCCTCGCACTATTAATAGGTCGTACACTTATTATTAAATTTATAGCTCCTAATGGATCTTCCGTTTTTGATAAAACCATTGTTTCTATGATGATTCCTAAAGGACTTGCCGCTGCTGTATTGGCAAGTATTCCCGAACAAATGGGACTTGCTGGCGGCACCCTAATTAAAAATATTACCTATTCTGTAATTTTCTTTTCCATTCTTTTGGTATCTATTCTTATTTTATTAGTAGAAAAATCAAAGTTTGTACAAAAGGGATATGGCAAAATATTTGGAGGCACTTTGAATAGTAATCATGCTACGGATAATATAAAAACACAAGATTTAAATCATATTCGACCCATTGCTAGTATGACACAAGATCTTGTTCAAGACACAGAAACCATTGTCAATATTATACCTATCTCCCCCTCCGATACAAGCAGTGAATTTGAAACTATAAATAAAACCGAAAATACAAGTTCCGATTCCATACTTAAACCAACCGAAGATACAGACTCTCGGAATAACACGGAAAATACTCACACAGATCCTAAATAAAAAAAATATGATTGTAATTACAGGTGCCGCAGGCTTTATAGGAAGTTGTTTAATTAGCAAATTAAATAGTGAAGGCTATACGGATTTAGTATTGGTAGATGATTTTTCAAAAACAGAAAAATTGCCAAATTATGAAAACAAAAAATATAAAGAACTCGTAGATAGAAAGCATTTATTTACTTGGCTTTTAAGCAATAATTTCGACATTGATTTTGTATTTCATTTAGGAGCACGTACCGATACTACCGAATTTAATAAAGCCATTTTTGATGAACTCAACGAACGTTATTCCGAAAAAATTTGGATCTGTTGTGCTCAATATGGAATTCCTCTAGTCTATGCCTCTTCAGCTGCAACGTATGGAATGGGAGAACATGGATATGTAGACGATTCGAGTTTGATCCCTCTGTTGAAGCCTTTAAATCCTTATGGAGAATCCAAAAATAATTTTGACAATTGGGTATTGACCAGAGAAGAAGAACCTCCTTTTTGGGCAGGGGTAAAATTTTTCAATGTCTATGGTCCCAATGAATATCATAAAGGACGTATGGCATCGGTCATTTATCATGCACATAAACAAATCCAAGAAACTTCGGCTATGAATTTGTTTCGTTCTCACAATCCCAATTACAAAGATGGAATGCAATTACGTGATTTCATTTATGTAAAAGATGTCATTAACATTTTGTTTTTCATGATGCAAACACAAACCAAATCGGGCATTTACAATGTGGGCACAGGAAAAGCACGTGCATTTTTACATTTAGTGCAAGCAACTTTCAAAGCAATGGGGAGAAAAGAAAATATTAATTTTATAGATACTCCTTTAGACATTCGCGACAAATATCAATATTTTACAGAAGCCGATATGCGTAAATTACGCGCCATTGGCTATACGAAGGAATTTACGTCTTTGGAAGATGGCGTACAAGAGTATGTACAAAAATATTTAGAAGAAGGAAAACGATATTAACTTTTATAAATTATCTCTGTCAAAATAACGTTTTTTTATTTTTTGCGTTGCGCTTTTTGAAATGCGCGTACCCGTTGCGCCATATTATACTTGATATTCATTGCATAGAGAGCAACTTCTTCCGTATGTAAAGAACCTAAAGGAAATAGCGTTCTCAACAAGAGTGGCATCTTATAGTCTTGCGGATTTAAATCGGAGGTGTAAAGCATGTTTTCTTTAGTAATTTTCATTTGCAAGGGGGTGGTATCCAATTCATAGGTTCCCGTTTCCCAATTATAATTTTTTACATGCCCTCTGTAGTCGTTTTTGGAAGAAATCGTAGTGTCGCAAGTCCATGAAATAGGATTGATACAATAGTAATTATTTGCTAATACAGACATTATTCCCGTGGGTGTACACATCGTATTATACGCAATCAAAACCCCGAGATCCACACTGTCTTTAGCAGGAACTAAGGAGGGATAATTTGTGGTTTCGATCGAATCCAAACTAAAACCAATAGCATAAGCGACGATAAATTGTTTAGTTTCCTTAGCGGTCAAACCTTTTTTCAACAATTCTATAATAATTTTGGATCCTTGACTATGCCCCATCAAAATAAAAGGTCTCCCTTGGTTGAGGTTTTTCATATAATACGCAAAGGCAGCCTGAATATCTTGAATCGAAAGTTGTAAACGTTCGGAATAAATTGTTTTATCTTGAATCCAATTTTCAAGTGTAATTTGCCGATAATAGGGAGCAAAAAAATTATAATCTGCCGCAATCACTTCTTGGTTAAATTTCATTTGTTTTTCCACACTCGTTCTTTGCTTAGGATTGAAAACATCCATATAAAAAACGGTATCACCTACATCCGTATAGGTGTCAAAAGTTACCGTTGGATAGATATAAAATACGTCTACCTCTGCTTTGGATTTTTGAAATCCTTGATACCACGCTTGTTCCTGTGTATAATTGGGCGCTAAGGGAATTTTTTGAGCAAAAAGACAGGAAAAACAAAAAACAAAACTGATAAA
>JAVVPL010000044.1:0-15923 GCA_036655775.1 Bacteroidales bacterium
AAATACTTCATTACATAATTTTTATTGTCAAATAAAAGGATGTAAGGATTTTCAAAAACGGTTTCCATTTTTTCGGTATCCGTTACAAAATAAGGAGAGATATACCCACGATCAAATTGCATACCTTCCACTACTTTTACACTGGTTTCGGTACCTTTTGCTTCTTCGATGGTAATTACCCCTTCTTTTTTTACTTTAGCCATTGCTTCAGCAATCAATTTACCAATAAATAAATCATTATTGGCAGAAATGGTAGCGACTTGTTCTATTTTTTGATTGCTATCCCCTACTTCTTGGGTCATTCCTTTAAGATGTTTTACCACTTCGGCCACTGCTTTATCAATGCCTCGTTTCAAATCCATAGGATTGGCACCAGCAGTCACATTTTTGAGACCCGTAGTCACAATAGATTGAGCCAAAAGAGTGGCGGTAGTAGTACCGTCTCCAGCTAAATCAGCGGTTTTGGAAGCTACTTCTTTTACCATTTGAGCACCCATATTTTCAATAGCATCTTTTAATTCAATTTCTTTTGCTACTGAAACGCCATCTTTAGTTACATGGGGAGCTCCAAATTTTTTGTCTATAATTACATTTCGACCTTTAGGTCCTAAGGTTACTTTTACTGCATCACACAATGCATCCACACCTTTTTTAAGACGTTCTCTTGCTTGTTGATTGAAAACTATTTCTTTTGCCATTTTATTTAAAATTTTACTTTGTTTAAAATTGTTTTTTTGCTCTTCACAGAGCGCTGTAAATTATATACGCCTTTCGATTATATGATTGCAAAAATATCGCTTTCACGCATAATCAAATAATCAATACCGCCAATATTCAATTCTGAGCCTGAATATTTACCATAAAGCACACTATCGCCTACTTTCACAGTCATAGGTTCATCTTTTTTACCTGCACCTACGGCCACTACAGTGCCTTTTTGTGGCTTTTCTTTTGCTGTATCGGGAATAATAATTCCGCCAGATGTTTTTTGCTCTGCTGCCATGGGTTCCACCACCACACGATCAGCCAAGGGTTTAATGTTTACTTTTTTCATCTTTTTATATTTTTTAAATTAATATTTATTTTCAATTTACGCCTATATAGGCATAAATTGTGCCAGGCATAAAAAAACTGACATTTTTACTTTTATTCTGCAAAAATGTCAGTTTATTTTCTGTTTCTCGTAAATTTTCTAAGAATTACTCCATCAAGATAGAAATTGCAATGGTACCCACCCCCGCACTATTCCCAATTACAGGCGTTACGCGTGTAACAAATTCGGGTTGAACTCCCAATACTTCGGTTAAACGATTCGCCGTTATTTGTGCGACATCTTTAGAATTGCGATCGGTATATTCCACCGCAAAACTGTGCAAACGTTGGTGCTGCACTTTGTGTTCACAAATTTTGATCATCCGATCGATACTTCTTTGCTGAGAGGTACTCTTCATTAGAATACTTCCTTTGCCGTCTTTATCGGGTGTAACCACAGGCACTACGCCAAATAATGAGGCCATAAATCCTTTAAACTTACTAATTCGCCCTCCTTTGACAAAGTATTTAATTGTTTTAGTTATCGCATATACATTAGAAAGTTTACACCATGCAGGGATCAATCGTTTTAAATCTTCAAAACTCACCCCTTGATCCAAAGCTTTGGCCACACGTACAGCAACCAAACCTTGTGCACCTGCCAAGGTTTTGGTATCAATAACTTCAATAGGGACCCCTGTTTGCTTTTGAATTTTTTTCCCAATATCAGAACATGCCTGCCAAGTACCACTCAAACCTGAAGATACATTCAACACAATAATGGCCTTATAAAAAGAAGCCAAATAGGTCAACTTATTTTGAATATCTTTTAAGGAAGGCAGAGAGGTTTTTGGATAAATTTTATCTGAAGCCTGCCAATCGTAAAAATCATCATGTTTCAATGTGATTCGATCTAAATATATATTTTTATCTAATTGCACCTGCAAGGGAATAAAGTGCATTTGATATTTTGCCATCAATTCATCGGGAATATCTGCCGAACTATCTATTACAATAGCGATATCGTGCATTCGATGTTCACGGATTTCATTTTGAAACACCATATCATCCACTTTTGTAGATTCAATTTGTGCAATTTCACTCAAATAATGTATTACTTTTTCGGGATAATCCGAATGGACATGCACACGTATTTTTTTTGCAGTTCCAGCAATCACGACACTATTTCCATATTCTGAAATTTGTTTTTTGAGTGCTTCTTTATCTAAATCATCTCCTATGGCCAACACTTCGGTACAATAACGAAGTGTAACTTCTTCATGTACATCTATCATATTCATATCAATCAAACTACTTTGACGTGAACCCACCAATTCTTTCAAATTGCCTTCGGTCGAAAAGTTCATCATTCCCTTTAAAAAGAAAATAAATCCCTGTGCACCTGCATCCACAACTCCAGCTTTGGTTAAATTGGATAATTGTTTCTGCGTTGACTCCAAAGCTTCTAAGGCTTTTTGATACGATTGACTAATTAGCTCTATAAAATCATCGGTTTTTTCAATCGTATAGGTAATAAAATCAGACCAAACTCTCAAGACGGTCAAGATGGTACCTTCAACGGGATTTGCCAAAGCTGTATAGGTATAATCTACCGCTTTATTGATTACTTTTGCAAAAGTAATCACATCTATTTTTTCATATTTTTCAAGTTCATTACTAAGCCCTTGTAAAAACTGGGCCACAATAATACCCGAATTACCACGAGCTCCTACCAAAGCAGCATCCGCAATGGCAAACATCGTTTTGTTAATTCGTTTGGTAGGCTTTACATTATCTACAATAGCTTGTATTGTAGATGCCATATTGGTCCCCGTATCTCCATCAGGAACGGGAAACACGTTGATTTTATTCAAATAGGCATAGTTATCAACTAAACATTTCGCCCCAGCCAAGAACATAAAATAAAAGTTCTTACCATCAATGACCGTATATTTTGTCATATTTTCTGCTTTATCGACGTCTACATATTACTATGCACCCATCTTTTTTATTATATTTCAAATATTTATAATCAATTTAACCTGCAAAGGTACAAAATAATGAAAGCTTTACCAACTATTTTGAAAATTCGCATCAAAAATAAGCTTACTGTTATTTGTCAATGCTTATATCCCATACGCCTGCACTCGTTTCCAAATTGACCAGCGCACTCGTGTAATTAAAGAGTGTTTCTATATAAAGCATTGAAATATCATTGTAGGTTCGTTGCGCATTAAGCACTTCTAAAAGAGAGGTTTCACCCCTATTATAACTATAAATTTTCCCCTCAATTACCGCTTTGGCTTTCTCAAGCATTCCTGTATTGTAGCGTTCCAATTGAAAACTGAGCGAAGTATAGGTATTATATCTCTGAATTACCTCTGTTTGTACTTGTATTTGTGCTTGTTTAAAATAGGCTTCCGCTTGATTTATTTTCAATTTGGCCGTTTCAACAATTCCCTTGTTGGCACTCGAAAATTTTAAAGGAATAGAAAGGCCTAAGGTAAGTCCACTAAACTGAGGGGCAGGGGCCAATTCATTGCGCACTTCGGTGTTATAATTATAGCCTAAGGCAAGGTCAAATTCCAGACCTCTTTCTCGTTGAGCCAAAGTTTTCGCCTTTTGTGCAATCTCTATATTATACTTCGCAGCCACTAAATCGGTACGTTTATCTAGAGCTATGGAAAGCAGTTCTGTTTGAGAAAAAGTACGTTTAATCTCTCCTAAATTGCCTTGCGGAAAATAGATGGTATCTACACTAAATTTCCCTAAGAGAATATTTAAAGCCATACAAGAATTATATAAATCATCCCAAGCTTGCAAGAGTTCATTATAGGCAATTCCTGCTTCTAATCGACTTTGAAAAGCATCTACTTCCATAATTTTGCCTAGTGCAAATTTGATACTATCGGCTAAAGCCAATTGATTGATACTATTAAAAGAGCTTAGTTTCACTTCGTATAATTGCATAAACTTCAAGGCATTGCAATACGTTATAGTGGCATCTGCTTGTAGATTCCTAAAAAAATCATCCAAAAGAGCCATACTTAAGGCCTTTTCACTCTTAGCTAAATCAATGCTTGCCGTCCGTTTACCAAAGGAAAAAGTCTTACTTAATTCGCCACTGATCGATTGTCCCATCAACATTTTTGCATCATTATTGTTTGCATATTCTACCGATAGGCTTGGATCATTAAAGATTTTGGCCGATCGCACATTGGCTTCGGCAATAGGAAGGTTTAATTTTTCAGCTGCATATACCAAATTACGTTCACGTATTGTGTCCATATATTGCGTATACGTTAGTGTCAATTCCGTTTGTGCATTTATCATAAATGACAATACTAAAAATGGGAAAGACAATATATATTTTAAGTGTGTTCGTTTCATTCGTAGCTATTTTTATAAATTAGTAGGTTCTGGACGTTTCTGTGCTAAATGGCGTTTTTCAACCATATAATAAAGAGCGGGTAAAATATATAGAGTGATGATGGTGGCAAAAAGTAAACCATATACAATCACCGTAGCTAGAGGTCGTTGCACATCCGAGCCTATACCTGTAGAAAGCGAAGCAGGCAAAAGCCCCAAAACAGCAACGGAAGCGGTCATCAGAATCGGACGAAAGCGGTGCATCGTGCCTTCGATAACCGATTTTTTGAGATCCATCCCATCGTTTTTTCGCAAATTATTAATATGTGAAATCATAATCACGCCATTTTGTATTGCGACCCCAAACAAAGCGATAAAACCAACAGCCGACGACACATTGAGGGTCATCCCTCGCACATTCAATGCCAACATTCCTCCAAATAAAGCTAAAGGAACTACACTCATCAAAGTAGCCGCTTGTCGAAATTTACCCGTTACAATAATCAATAACAAAAGCATAATAGCCAAAGCCAAAGGAACTACAACCATTAAACGCGAATATGCCCTTTGTTGATTTTCAAATTGACCTGCCCATTTTAAATGAATTTTTTCGTGTTCGTATTGTATGTTTTTGTCTATTTCTTTATTTGCTATGGCCAAGAAAGAAGTCAAATCTGTACCTCGTAAATTGAGTCGAACCGTAAGATGTCGTTGATTCATTTCTCTAGTAATTGTGCTGGCTCCTGTAGTCATTTTAATTTGGGCCACTTGTGAAAGAGGTATTTTAACCCCTTCTTCGGTGGTCAACATCAAGGAACCTATTTTTTCAGGCGTGTTCCGGTATTGCTCATTATAACGACAAATCACATCATACGATTTACTACCTACAAAAATTTGCGAAATTGATTTGCCCCCTATGGCCAATTCGATTAATTCTGTCACATCAGAAATATTTAAACCATACTGTGCTATGCGCTCCCGATCGGCTATAATTTGCATTTGAGGTAAAGGCGGTTCTTGATCAATAGCCACATCTACAGCCCCAGGTACTTTTTTCAATATTTGAGTTAATTGTTCTGCAATTTGACGTGTTTCCAGTAAATTATCGCCATAGATTTTCATTGCCAAATCGCTATGTGAACCTGCAATTTGATCCATAACCATATCAATAATAGGTTGTGAAAACCCAATTGATAAACCAGGTATTTTTTTGAGTTCCACATCCATAGCTTCGATAAGTTCAGCCTTGCTCCGCCCACTCTCCCAGGTATTGTAAGGCTTAAGTCCTACGCCACATTCAATATGAGAAAGAGAAAACGATTCGGCCCCTTCATCATCTCGTCCCACTTGGGTCATTACGTACGAAACTTCATCAAATTTCTTAAGTGTTTTACGTAATTCTTCTCCCATTTCCTTCGATTTGTCAATAGCAATACCTGGAGGTAATTGCACTTGTATCCATATAGACCCTTCATCTAATGGAGGCAAAAAATCCTTACCTACACTTACCGACAGAATACCCGCACCCACTAAAATCAAAAGCAAGGGAGTTATAATTTGACGAGGTTTATCTATAATTTTCACAATTTGACGATGATATAAGGCCGTCAATTTTTCGAGCCAACGATTTTTATACGTTTTCCTTGGCATACGATAAGCCAAAAAAGCCAAACCAGGAATCAACAACAAAGCCACCGCTAAGGCTCCTAAGAGCGCATACCCAACCGTATATGCCATAGGAGAAAACATTTTGCGTTCTATATGCTCAAAAGAAAATAGAGGAATATAAGCCGTAATAATAATTAAAGTAGAAAAGAAAATAGGGCGAGCTACTTCGCTAGCCCGCTTAATCACACTCTCCTTGGTTAATTCTTCGGTTGGAGCACTTTCTCGTTTTTTGAGAATAGTTTCCATCATCACAATAGCTCCATCTACAATAATACCAAAATCAATGGCCCCTAAAGATAATAAATTGGCAGGAATATCGGTCAATTTCATTAAAATAAATGCAATTAACAAAGAAAAGGGAATGGTAATCACAACCAATACGGCGCCTCTCCAACTACCTAAAAAGAGGATCAACACCAATAATACCAACAGTATTCCTTCAATCAGTGTACGCGAAACAGTATGTAAAGTCACATTGACCAATTCCGTTCTATCCATAAACGGATGAATGGAAACCCCTTTAGGTAAAATATCATTGTTGAGTTCGTCCACCGCCTTTTTGACTTCTTTGAGTACTTGTGAAGGATTTTGATGACGTAACATTTGTACAATTCCCTCCACTCCATCGGAATAATTGCGAGAGTCATCAGTAAATCCAAGCACCCCTTTACGCTCTAAGGCTCCATATTTAAGAGTTCCCACATCATTCAAATAGATAGGAACACCATTTTGTGTTTTCACTACAATATTACCCAAATCATCTAAGCCTTTAACCAATCCAATACCACGTATTACATAACTCAAATCACCATGCGAGAGAATACTTCCTCCTGCAGAAAGATTGTTTTTTTCGATTTTTTCACTAATATCGCTCAAAGAGATATGGTACTGTTCTATTTTTACAGGATCAATTTCAATTTGATATTGCGTGGTAATTCCTCCATAATTACTCACATCCGCCACTCCTGTAACTTGTTTCAGCCTGGGGATAATCACCCATTTATGCAAATCGGTCAACTCACGTAAATCATGATTTTTACTCTCTAACACATAGCGATAAATTTCACCCGTAGGAGAAGTTAAGGGATTCAGTCCAGGAACCGCCCCATAAGGCAATTCCACATCTATTAATCGTTCTTGCACTCTTTGTCGAGCCCAATAATCATCCACCCCATCCTCAAAAACCAAAATGATTGTGGAGAGTCCAAAGGTGTTTTTACTTCGCATTATTTTCATAGAAGGCATTCCATTCATTGCTTTTTCAATAGGAATACTTATCTGTTGTTCTATTTCTTCTGCGGCTAACCCTGGCACTTGTGTCACCACTTGTACAGTCACATCTGCAATATCAGGATATGCATCAATGGCCAATTTGGTCCAACAATAATAGCCAATTATACCTAACAAAGCAAAAAGCACAAACATCAACGTACGCCGATGAATTGCCTCATAAATTATTTTTTTCATACATAAATCTTTTTAATAAATAAGTCAAAATTGCAAATCTATTTTGCATCTAACAAATACATTGCACCTTCAATGATAATTTCATCATTGATGTTCAAGCCCTCTTCCACCACCGATTGTTCATCGAGGGTTGCACTTACTTTGATATTTCTTTTACGAAATTTATTTTTCCCTTCCTTCACCAAAACATAATAATTTTCAGATTCTTGTAAAATAGCAGAGGTAGGTACTAAAATAGCTTGAGTAGCCACATCGGTCAACTGTACCGTGCCATACATAAACGGTTTCATTTTTCCATCTTTATTATCACACTCAATAATTACCTCCACCGAACGGGTGGCCTCATCTAACATTTCACTGATGTGAAAAATTTTGCCTTTACAAACTTCATCCGTAGAGGAGGAAAGCCTAATTTCCACCTCTTGCAATTTTTCTATCAAAGGGATATCTTTCTCTTTGACATGTGCCACTACCCATACTTTTTTCAAATCGGCAATCACAGCCAAAGGTTCTGCATCTTCCTTTATATATTGACCTATGACAATAGTATTACTTACCACTTTGCCAGCTATAGGCGCTCTTACCAATAAAGGTTCACCTAAAATTATTTGTTTGGGATCCACTTGAAAAACTTTTAAGGCCGAAAGTGCATTTTCATAATTTTGCTTTTTGAGTTGATAATCTACTTCCGCCTCTTCCATTTCCTTCACTACACCCACACGATTCGCTAATAGATCTTTTTCACGCCTCAAACTTTTTAAAGCTTGTTCCATTTCCTGTTTTGTTTGAAAATACGCTTTCCCTGTTTCAAAAAAAGCAGGAGAACTAATTTCAAAAAGAGGACTTCCTTTACTTACACTCTGTCCTAAACGAATAAAGGATCTCACAATACGACCTGCAAAAGGAGTGGCAATTTGCGCATAGGAAGTCGGAATTGCTTTCACTACACCCGAAGTTGAAAAACGAGCTTGGTAGGGAGTTTGTTTTATTTTTTCTGTTTTTATTTTTTGTAAAACAGGGGCATTATCAGCCACCATTATTAGATTTTGCACTAACTGTATATCTTGATTTTCTACGGGTTTTCCGTTATTGCAACTGCACAATAAACACAAGATTCCTAAGGGAACTACTAAATATCTCATTACTATTTTTTTTATTAAAAATTAAGGTACCATTGAAGTCAGAGCGTATAAATAGGCAAGGAAGCTTTAGGTAGGCAAGAGTTTATACCTCGTTTACATCAAGGATAAAGCCTAGATAGGCATTGAAAAAACAACACTTTACACCCTGTAAGCATTTTTCAGCTTTATCAAAAAAGGCCAAAGTGGTCTAGATCAAAGCTAAATTTACTTGTTTAATTTGCCCAATACTTCCTTATTTATACTCTTTAGAAATAAGAGATATAGGAGGTCCTCTGAGTAGATAGTTGGAAAATTTATAGATATCAACTATCGAATACGTATAGATATAGAGAACACGAATACGCGGTGTTAGGATAGCAACAAACGACACAAAAAGAAATACAAATAACAAATTAGTCAAAGACGATATCGTCTGACACTCTGTGGTACTATGTGTATGAGAACTTGAAGGTAAATAGGGATGCGAGTGAGTGACCATGCCACTTGCAAAATTATGTGTATGAAGAAAAAGCGTAGTTTCACAATAGTAACTCATAAAGAGCACTATCAAAAAAAACTTACATACATTTACTAGCTTTTTTTTCATCAATAAAATTAATCTGACAATCGACCTATATACTTACTTACCAATCTAAAACACATAATGTAACACTATTTGATACAATTCTGCGCTGACAAAGGTACAATATTTTTTTTAAATTCTTTTATTTCTTTCAAATTTTTCATTTATTTACTTTTCCCAAAATCATGTTTTCTATTTGGATTTACAATTTTTTCATTTCTATACAAATATTTTATACTTTTGCAAGAAAATATTTTAGATATGCGTATTCATTCCAATCAACTTTCCTCTATTCTTTCTTTTTATCAATCCGAACTTTTTTCACTTTATTCTCCTGAGGAGTGTGAAAGTCTCTTTTATTGGAGCTGCGAAGAAATCTTAGGGAATACACGTATTTACTGGCGTACACATCTATCTCAAACCGTCAGTGAGAGTGTGTTACTCAAATTTAATTTTACCGTAAAAGATCTCAAAAAGCACAAACCTATTCAATATATTTTTCACAAAGCTTATTTTTACGATTTAAGCCTTTATGTAGATGAAACAGTGCTCATTCCACGTCCTGAAACCGAAGAACTCCTACATTGGATTTTTCAAGAGTATCGCGAAAAAGCGCCCTTAAAATGTATAGATCTTTGCACAGGGAGTGGTTGTATTTCCCTAAGTTTAAAATCGAAATTTCCAAACGCTTCAATTGAAGGAATGGACCTTTCCTCCCAAGCACTCTCCGTTGCGCAAAAAAATAGTGTACAGCTAAACCTTCACCCTCTTTGGATACAAGCCAACTTGCTAGAGGAAAATTGGGTATTGGATTCTACCTTTGATCTCATAGTAAGCAATCCGCCTTATGTCCGTTTGAGTGAACAAGCCTTAATGAACCCTAATGTTTTAGACTACGAACCCGCTTTGGCTCTTTTTGTATCTGATCAAGATCCTCTCATATTTTATCGTGCGATTGCCCGTTTTGCAAAAAAACATTTACACAAAAAAGGCTTCGTTTATCTTGAAATAAACGAAGCCTTAGGCAAAGAATGTACGCAATTATTTTGCGACTATGGTTTTACACAAATTGAATTGCGTAAGGATATGCAGAATAAAGATCGAATGCTACGCATTGGATTCTAAATTCTATTACACATCTACATCCTGTAGAAATTCAATAGATTTTTGAATTAATGGATAAAGTACCACATCATCCGAAACAAAAGGTACATGTGTACGATATTCTTTCACGAATTTTTCCAAAGGTTCTGAACTTTTGGCAGGACGTCTAAATTCAAGCGCTTGCGCTGCATTCATCAATTCAATAGCCAAAATTCTTTCCACATTGTCCATAACTCTATATCCTTTAGTGGCGGCATTGCTACCCATGCTCACGTGATCTTCTTGGCCTTGAGAGGATTCAATACTATCCACACAAGCGGGCATACACAATTGTTTGTTTTGACTAGCAATAGAGGCCGCAGTATATTGAGGAATCATAAAACCACTATTCAAACCTGGGTTTTTGACTAAGAAATTAGGTAGGCCTCGTTTACCACCAATCAATTGATAGATCCGACGCTCTGAAATACTACCCAATTCCGACACAGCTATGGTTAAGAAATCCAAAGATAAAGCCAAAGGTTGTCCATGGAAATTACCTGCTGAAATTACCAAATCTGCATCAGGGAAAACCGTAGGATTGTCGGTAACGGCATTAATTTCATTTAAAATCACCCCAGATACATAACGGATTGCATCTTTGGAAGCGCCATGTACTTGTGGAATACAACGGAAAGAATATGGATCTTGTACGTGTTCTTTTTTACGAACAATTAATTCGCTACCTTCCAATAAGGAACGCATACGCATAGCGGTATCAATTTGTCCTTGATGATGACGCACTTCTTGAATATAAGGATGGAAAGGTTCTATTCTACCATCAAAAGCTTCCAAAGAAACAGCGGCAATAGTATCGGCCAAACGAGATAGTTTACGCGCTTTCATTACATTGTGTACGGCATAGGCACTCATAAATTGCGTGCCATTCAATAGAGCTAAACCTTCTTTTGATTGCAATTCGATAGGCTGCCATTGAAAATGTTTGTTGATCACCGCAGCATCATGAATATCGCCATTAAACCAAACTTGTCCCATACCTAACATAGGCAAACATAAATGTGCTAAGGGTGCTAAATCGCCCGATGCACCTAATGAACCTTGTTGATAAACCACAGGCAATACATCTTCATTAAAAAAATCAGCTAAACGTTGGATCGTTTGCACTTGTGCCCCCGAATGACCATAGGAAAGAGATTTTATTTTGAGTAAAAGCATCAATTTAATAATCTGTACAGGCACTAAATCGCCCGTACCACAAGCATGCGACATTACTAAATTCTTTTGCAATTGAGATAATTGTTCATGCGAAATGGAATGATTGCAAAGCGATCCAAAACCCGTAGTAACCCCATAAATAGGCTCTTTTTGGTTTTCCATTTTTTTGTCTAAATAATCTCTACATTTTTGGATTTTATCGATAACTTCTTCTGAAAGTTTCAATTTATACCCATTTTCAATGATTTCTTCAATTTGATCGAAATCTAAATTTTTGGTAGTAATTTCAAATGTGTTCATTTGTTGAATATTTATTTTTGTAATTTTTCTATTAATTCTTCTGCTGAAACCAAGGTTTGTTCCCCTTGATTCATATCTTTGAGCATAAATTTTTCGGTTTTCAACTCCTCTTCACCCACCAATACCACAAATGGAATTTTATGTGCATTGGCATACGACAATTGTTTTTGTAATTTAGCTGCATCTGGGTATAGTTCCGCAGCAATTCCTTTTTCCCGAATTGCATTTACTATCGGTAAACAATAGCTCTGTTCGGCTTTTCCAAAATTGACAAACAGCACTTGACTACCCGAAAAAATATCAAGTGGAAATTTATTCAATTCATTGAGCACATCAAAAATCCGATCGGCGCCAAAGGATACCCCCACCCCAGACACACCTTTAAGTCCAAAAATACCTGTTAAATCATCATATCGTCCCCCTCCACAAATACTGCCCATTTGTGCATCTAAGGCTTTGACTTCAAAAATAGCTCCTGTATAATAATTTAAGCCTCGAGCCAAAGTCAAATCTAATTCATACGCACAAGAAAGAGGCAAAATTGCCAAGTTTGCAAACATCTCTTTAATTTCTTCAATTCCCTTGAGTCCCTCTGGAGAAGATGCTAAAAATATAGATAATTGAGCTATTTTATCCTCAAAACTTCCTTCTAAAAGCAAGATGGGTTGCAAAGCCTCCACGGCTTTTTGAGGCAAACCTTTTGACAAAAGTTCTTCATTGACTTTATCTAAGCCTATTTTATCCAATTTATCAATAGCCACAGTGATATCAATCATGTTTTTTTCACAAGCAATACTTTGTGCAATTCCGTATAATATTTTTCTATTATTCAATTTCACTTGTACCCGAATATCCAAAGCTTTAAAAACCTCATCGATCATAGAAACTAATTCCACTTCATTCAATAGAGAATTACTACCTATCACATCTACATCACATTGAAAAAATTCACGATAACGTCCTTTTTGAGGACGATCGGCTCGCCAAACAGCTTGAATTTGGTACCTTTTGAAAGGAAAACAAATCTCATTTTGATGTTGTACCACATAACGAGCAAAAGGCACGGTTAAATCATAACGCAAACCCTTCTCTGAAATTTGGGTAGTGATTTTTTTGTATTCGCCTTGCTGAAGATCGACTTGCTCTAAAAAATCACCAGAATTTAAAATTTTAAAAAGTAATTTATCGCCCTCTTCTCCATACTTTCCCATTAGAGTAGAAAGATTCTCCATCGCAGGCGTTTCTATGGGCAAAAAGCCATGCAAACTAAAAACCGAACGAATGGTATCGAAAATATAATTCCGCTGCCTCATTTCCTGTGGAGAAAAATCACGCGTTCCTTTGGGTATATTGGGTTTTTGTGCCATATTAAAATAGTTTTAATTGTCGTGCCAATCGAAAGGATTGACGATGATATGGAGTTAATCCATGCGCCTCGATTCCTTGATAATGACTGGGTGTAGGATACGCTTTATTTTTATTCCAGCCATAATATGGATATTCCGCATGAAGAATTTCCATATATTCATCCCTGTACGTTTTAGCTAAAATAGAAGCCGCCGCTATTGAACTGAAACGACCATCTCCTTTTACCATACAAGTATATGGAATATTTTTATATTGTTTAAATTTATTGCCGTCGATCAACAAATAAGTAGGAGGTATTTTGAGTCCATCAATGGCTCTATGCATTGCCAATATAGAGGCTTGCAATATATTTATCTCATCAATTTCTTTAGGGGATGCTTGTGCCACCGAATAAGCTAGGGCATGTTCTTCAATCCAAACACGTAAATACGAACGTTGCTTTTCGCTCAATTTTTTAGAATCATTTAATAAAGGATGTTGTACCTCTTTAGAAAGTATCACCGCAGCCGCAAATACAGCCCCAGCCAAGCAACCTCTTCCCGCTTCATCGCAACCTGCCTCCAAATCACAATCTGTATAATGTGAAGCAAGCATTTTATTTTTTGAAATTTTCAATCACCGATTCAAATAAAATACGACCATCTTCATTTCCTAAATTTGCATCCGCACAACGTTCGGGATGTGGCATCATACCAAACACATTGCGACCCTCATTGCAAATTCCTGCAATATTATCCACCGAACCATTAGGATTGGCAGCCAAATTCACTTTGCCTTCGGCATCACAATAGCGAAAAAGAATTTGATCATTCGCTTTCAAAGATTCGATGACCTCTGTGCCTGCATAAAAACGACCTTCACCATGAGCAATAGGAATTTTTAAAATCTCCGATTTTTTACAAGATGCAGTAAAAACAGTTTTGATAGTAGTGGGTTTCAAATATATGTTTTTACAAATAAACTGTTGCGTATTATTATGTAATAAAGCACCTGGCAAGAGTTTGGATTCACATAAAATTTGAAATCCATTGCAAATACCAATCACATATCCACCTTTGTTTGCAAAAGCAATTACATCCTCCATAATAGGAGAAAAACGAGCCAAAGCACCAGAACGAAGATAATCGCCATAAGAAAATCCACCAGGGAGTACAATACAGTCACAGCCTTGCAAACCTTTATCCTTATGCCACAATTCAACTACTTCTTGTTTTAAAATATTTTTTAAAAGATAGATCATATCGTGATCGCAATTGGATCCAGGAAATATAATAACACCGAATTTCATTTGTATATTTTTTTATGATTTTAAATAGATTTTCTTTGTATAGGCATAGTCATACAACGACACCCCCCCCCTCCACGCACCAATTCAGAACTTTTGAGTGTAATCACCGTTTTTTGACCTGGGGTCAATAGATTTTCTTTACTAGCAATAATTTCATTTGCTGAAATTACTTTGAAGCCAGCCTGATGTAGCGCATCGATTGTATGCGTATTACGTTCGTACCCCATAATATGTCCAGGAGCGATAGTAAAGAAATTAGCGCCACTATGCCATTGATCTCTATCCATATAGACACGATTAGAACCTCCACAATAAATGGGATTCATAGGCATATTTAATCGTTGTAAAGCCGTAAGTAAATTGGATTCTACGCGAGATGTGACCACGCCATTTTCCACTTTCAATAAAGTCGTTTTATATTTTCGACCTTCCAATATTAAAGGCGCATACAGCATACATACATCTCGATCCAATAAGGTAAAAACCATATCTAAGTGAATGAACGATTCAGGAAAAGTAGGTAATTCTTGGGTTACCACATAAAATAGAGAAGTATACTTTGCTTTTTCTGCAATAAACGCATCGACTCCTGCTTGATTGGAGCGTCCGCCCATGCCTATAAGAAAAATATTTTCGGCCGCAACTAAAAAATCGCCTCCTTCTAAAATTGCATTTTTAGGTGCTTTATCCCAAGGATAGCTATGCGCATCGATTTGCGTAAAAATAGGATGATATCGAAAAATAACATCGGTTATGATATTTTCACGACGGCGAACACGCGTTGCCATTTGGGTTGGCATGCTTTTTCCATTAAAAGAAACGCCAATGTCTCTCGTAAAATAAATATTATAAAGAGGAGTTAAAAGATAGTCTTCGTTAGTACGATAAATATCTTTTACTTCATCTTTGGACAAACCTTCGATTAACCATTTGGTCAAATCGGATGAGCTCGCCTGTGTAAACAGAACTCGTAATTCTTCTATTTTTTCGACTCTACAAACCGTATCAATTAAAAATTCTTTAGCCTCTGCATTGGTGGCAAGGAGCTCGCCAAGCAAATCGTCAATATACAAAACTTTTGTATATTTGGCTAAAACACCTTCCAATTGCAAATATTCTTTTTTTGCAATGGATTCACTAAGTAAATCGCTATACAAAGCTTCTTTAATTGTGGTGGGCGTCATACGCTCAATTTCAATACCTGGCCTATGCAGTATAACCGCCTCCAGGGCACCTACCTCAGAATTAAGGGATGTGTGTATTTGTTCCATATTTTTTTATTTTGACAATGTAAAAAGTGTTCCAAAGAACCCTTTATTGGCTTCTTTTGCTATTGTTCAATCAACCTTTGCCAAGTTGCAAATATACGATTTTTTTTTGATATTTTAGGGGATAAAAGGAATTTTGT
>JAVVPL010000045.1:0-15674 GCA_036655775.1 Bacteroidales bacterium
ATAGAGAAGAAGCAATCAAAACCGCTTGCATGTTGGCGAAAACAGATGATATTATTCTTGTTGCGGGTAAGGGTCATGAAAAATATCAAGATATACAAGGTGTAAAACACCATTTTGATGATAAAGAAATCCTCACAAAATATATACAATAAAATAAAAGATTATGTTATACTATTTATTTTCTTATCTAGATAAAACTTGGGATTTCCCTGGTGCAGGGGTATTCCAATATATTTCTTTTCGGGCTGCAATGGCTATTGTTTTGTCATTACTTATTTCCACTGTTTATGGAAAGCATCTTATACACTATTTGCAAAAAAAACAAATAGGTGAAAGTATTCGTGATTTGGGTTTGGAAGGGCAAATGCAAAAAAAAGGTACGCCAACTATGGGTGGTTTAATTATTATTGCCGCAATTTTAATTCCCGTGCTTTTATTGGCAAAATTGAATAATATCTATATTTTGTTGATGATTTTAACCACGGTTTGGTTAGGTTTAGTTGGTTTTTTGGATGATTACATAAAAGTATTCAAAAAGGATAAACATGGATTAAGTGGGAAATACAAGATTTTAGGACAAGTGGGTTTGGGTTTAATTGTAGGTTTAACAATGATCTATCATCCAGATATTGAGATTTCAAAAAAACAAGTATCTCAAATTTATGTCAATGAACATAATATGTTGCATGAAGGAGAAAGTGAAAAAGCCAAAGTGATATTTGAAAATAATACAGAACATGCGTGTAAAACAACCATTCCTTTTGTGAAAAATAATGAATTGGATTATTCGAGTTTGCTTACTTGGATCAGTCCCGATTTAGCAAAATACACCTGGATTATTTTTGTTCTATTGGTAATTTTTATAATCACAGCCGTTTCTAATGGCGCCAACTTAACCGATGGAATGGATGGTTTGGCTACGGGTACTTCGGCTATTATTGGGGCTACTTTGGGTATATTAGCTTGGATATCGGGTAATGTTATTTTTGCCAATTATTTGGACATTATGTATATTCCCAATGCGGGAGAATTAGCTATTTTTATTAGTGCATTTGTGGGGGCTACTATTGGTTTTTTATGGTATAATACCTATCCTGCACAAGTATTTATGGGTGATACGGGTAGTTTGACTATTGGAGGGATTATTGCTGTATTTGCTATTCTTATTCGAAAAGAATTATTACTTCCTATTTTATGTGGTATTTTCTTAGTTGAAAGTGCCTCGGTTATGCTCCAGGTTGTGTATTTTAAATATACAAAAAAACGATATGGAGAAGGTCGACGTATATTTAAAATGTCGCCTATTCATCATCATTATCAAGTATTAGGATATCCAGAACCCAAAATAGTATTGCGGTTTTTCATTATAGGAATCATCTTAGCAGTTATAACCATAGTAACTTTAAAATTACGATAAAAAACAAAAATATGACGATAGAAGTATTAGCAAAACAAGGGAATGGTGTGCATCATGGCACAATGGCTGAATCGATTTTGACCCGTGTCTACGATTTACGTAAAAAAGTAATTCAAGATAGTTTTCAAAATTTTCAGCAACAAGAACATCGTTTGGAGTTTGTGGCCAAAATTCGAGGTGTGGAATTTATCAACGATTCAATGGCTTGTAATATCAATTCAGCTTGGTATGCCTTAGAAAATATGCACAATCCAACTATTTGGATAGTGGGAGGGCAAATGAAAGATGCACATTTTGACATGCTGAAACCATTAGTAAAAAAGAAGGTGAAAGCTATCATTTGTTTAGGTGTGGACAACACGCCCCTTATAGATGCATTTGCTGAGATTATACCTAATTTTATACAAACGCGTTCGGCTCAAGAAGCCGTAGAACGAGCTTATTTAATGGCACAAGAAGGGGATACCGTTTTGCTATCTCCCGCTTGTCCTAGTTTCGATTTGTTTGAAAGTTTTGAAGATCGAGGAATTCAATTTAAATTAGCTGTAAACGAATTATAAATTTGACAAATGCAACGAAAGGGGTTATTTAAATATTTACATGGAGATATGGGCATTTGGCTCATCGTTATGCTATTGTCGATTTTTTCGATATTAGCTGTATATAGCTCCACGGGCTCTTTGGCATATCGTTTCCAATCGGGGAATACGGCTTATTATGTATTAAAACATGGTCTTATTCTGATTTTTGGTTGGTTTCTTATGTATGGCGCACATTTAATCCCATATAATTATTATTCGCGTATTTCTCAACTTTTGTTTGTGGTTTCGGTGCCTTTATTATTGTTTACAATGCTTACGGGATCTAGTATTAACGGGGCTTCTCGTTGGATGACGGTGCCCATTATTAATATTTCTTTTCAAACATCCGATTTGGCTAAACTTGCGTTGGTAATGTATTTGGCTCGACAATTGTCGAAAAATAAAAACAAAGTAAATGAACCCAAAACGTTTTTTATGATTTTTGGTTCTGCTATTTTGGTTTGTCTACTTATTTTTCCTGAAAACTTTTCCACTTCGGCTTTATTGATGACTACCTCAGTGGCTTTAATGTTCTTTGGTGGGGTTAATATGCGTTATATGATGGGTATTGCAGGTACAGGCATTGTGGCAATACTGATGTTGTTAACTGTTTTTTATACAGTTCCAGAAGAGGCTTTGCCAGGCCGTTTTGCCACATGGAAAAACAGAATAGAAACTTTTGGAGGAAATGGAGATTCTGATGCCAACTATCAAGCTGAACAAGCTAAAATTGCAGTGGCTAGTGGCGGATTTTTTGGTAAATTGCCTGGGAATAGTACGCAGCGTAATTATTTGCCACATCCATATTCCGATTATATTTATGCTATTATTATCGAAGAATATGGAATGTTGGGAGGAATGCTTATTTTGATGTTTTATCTTTGGTTTTTTTATAGGGGGATACGTATTGCCCGCGATTGTGAAGGAACTTTTGGATGTTATTTGGTATTGGGGATATGTTTGATATTGACTTTGCAAGCGCTAATAAATATGGCAGTTGCAGTGGATTTATTCCCTGTAACAGGTCAGCCTTTACCCTTGTTGAGTATGGGAGGAACCTCGCTTTGGTTTACGGCTTTGGGCATCGGCATTGTGTTGAGTGTAAGTGTGGCGGTAGAAAATCAAGGCAAAGGTCGTAATATAGACGAAAGTACTGTAAATAGTTAAAAACAAATAAATAAAAATGAATATAATGGAAAAAACAAATACATTCAGATTGATTATTAGTGGAGGAGGTACAGGGGGACATATTTTTCCTGCCATTGCTATTGCGGGTGCTGTAAAACAAAAAATGCCAGATGCAAATATTTTATTTGTAGGTGCCAAAGGTCGTATGGAAATGGAAAAAGTGCCTGCGGCTGGATATGAAATCAAGGGCTTAGATATAGTGGGTTTACAACGTAAACAATGGTGGCGCAATTTTGCTTTTCCTTTTAAATTGATTGCTAGTTTGTGGGAAACCCGAAAAATACTAAAACATTTTAGACCAGATGTAGTTGTAGGTGTGGGGGGGTATGCGAGTGGTCCTACTTTGTTTATGGCACATTGGATGAAAATTCCCACCTTATTGCAAGAACAAAATTCATATCCAGGTTTAACCAACCGATTATTGGCAAGAGGTGCTACCAAAATATGTGTTGATTACGACAATATGGCTTCTTTTTTTGCAGCTCAAAAAATTGTTTGGACGGGCAATCCAATTCGTCAAGATATTGTAAATGTTTCTGGAAAATATGAAGAAGCGATACGCTTTTTTGAATTTGATAAGGATAAAAAAGTGATTTTAGTAATGGGGGGAAGTTTGGGTGCGCGTACAATCAATCAAAGTATGGCAAAAAATATTGATGCGCTATTGAATGAAGGGTATCAAGTTATTTGGCAAACAGGTAAATCGTATTATTCTCAAGCATTAGCATTGACTCAAGGCAAAGCAAATATTAGAGTATTTGATTTTATTGCACGTATGGATTTAGCTTATGCCATTACAACGATTATAGTGTCTCGAGCAGGTGCGATTGCGATCTCGGAATTATGTGTGATAGGCAAACCTTCCATATTGATTCCTTCGCCAAATGTAGCCGAAGACCACCAAACTAAAAATGCAATGGCTTTGAGTGCCAAAAATGCAGCGATATTGTTGCCCGATCATTTGGCAGAAGAACAATTGGGCGATTTATTATTACAATTGATGAAAGACGAAAATCGTCAACGCTTGTTGTCTGAAAATATTATTCGTATGGCCAAAATCAATGCAGCGGAAGATATAGCGGAGGAAGTAATTAAATTGAAAATTAAATAAAATGGAATTAAATAAAATACATAGCGTTTATTTTTTAGGTATTGGAGGCATTGGAATGAGTGCGCTCGCTTTGTATTTTATACAAAAAGGCGTAAGAGTGTCGGGATATGATAGAGTGGAGACTACTTTGACTAGAAACTTAGTAAGTAAAGGTGCGCATATTGTTTATGAGGAAGAAGCAAATTTATGTCCATATAATGTGGATTTGCTTGTGTATACCCCTGCGGTACCTGCCACCCATTTAAGTTGGCAATATATTCAAGAACACGCAATTCCTGTAAAAAAAAGAGCGGAAGTTTTAGGAATGATAGCCGATCATTATAAAACGATTGGGGTGGCTGGAACACATGGAAAAACCACCATCAGTACTATGATTACACATATTTTATCAAATGCAAGTATTCAGTGTAATGCGTTTTTGGGAGGTTTGTCCAAAAATTTTGATTCTAATTTATTGATCGCGCCACAAAGTGATTGGATGGTAGTGGAGGCAGATGAATTTGATCGTTCTTTTTTGCAATTGCATCCTTGGTTTTCGGTTGTTTCGGCAATGGATGCCGATCATTTAGATATTTATGGAGATAAACAAAACTTATGTAAAGCATTTGCGGAGTATGTGTCTCAAACAAATTCACACGGCCTTTCTTTTCTAAAATATGGACTACCCATTCAAGGATCCTGTACGCTTACGTATCATTTGCAGGATGTGAATGCCGACTATTATGCCGAAAATATAACGATTGCAAATGAAGAATATTCTTTTGATTTAATTACTCCTAGTGGTAAAATAAAAGCTTTACGCATGTCGTATCCTGGTCTTCATAATATAGAAAATGCTATCGTTGCCTCTGCGGTGGCGTTGCATTGTGGCGTGAGTGAAGCAGAATTAAAACAAACTTTATATAGTTTTAAAGGGGTTAAACGTCGTTTTGATTATCAAATTAAAACGCCTAATTTGATTTATATCGACGACTATGCCCATCATCCTAATGAAATACAGGCTTGTATTGAATCGGTGAGAGAACTGTATCCAAAACGAAAAATCACTTTAATATTTCAACCTCATTTATATTCTCGTACGAGAGATTTTGCCGCCGATTTTGTAAAAAGTTTAGGTTTAGTGGACACATTAATTTTATTGGATATTTATCCCGCACGCGAATTACCTATTGAAGGGGTGAGTAGTGAGATGTTAAAAGATAAAATAAAGCATATTCCAGTATATTTAACTCATAAAAAAGAATTGCTAAGTTTACTCCAAACTCTATCGTTAGACTGTTTGATTACAATGGGAGCAGGTGATATTGATACATTGGTATTGCCCATCAAAAAATATTTGCAAAATAAATGAAACGAATACTCATCATACTAAGCATTGTTATTTCAGTTGTGTCGATTATAGGCGGGATGTGCTATGGTATTTATTGGGCACATATAAGGCAACAGCAATCGGTTTGTTTGGATATGAAAATACTGATTAGAAATAATCCATCTACTTCCTATTTAAAAGAACCAGATATTAGAGATTATTTGCAAAAAACTCGAAGTAATCCAGAGGGGAAAGTAATTTCTCGTATCAACACCTCTACTATAGAAGAAATCTTAAATGATAATCCATATATTCGAAAAGCCGATGTTTTTATGGGGGTAAATAAAATTTTGTATTTGTGGATTTATCCTCGTAAACCAGTTTTACGAGTGCTTAATCGAGGATATGAATCTTATTATTTAGATGAAGATGCCGTTATTATGCCCGTGAATCCGCAATATGCCATTAGAACTCGTTTTGTTAATGGAAATATTGGCGTAAAACATACGAATGGGCAAAGTGTCAAAAATATAAATGGATCCTACGATCGGAAAATTTTGAATGATGTATTTACTTTGTCGGAATATATTCGTAGAGATACTTTTTTGAATGCCCAAATAGAACAAATTTATGTTACTTCTCAAAATGAAATCGAACTTTATCCTAAAATAGGAAGACATGTGATTATATTTGGAGGAATCGAAGACATGGAAAATAAATTGGATAAATTAAAATTAGTTTATAAACAAGGTTTTGCAAAAATGGGATGGGATCTATATCGTACTATCAATTTAAAATATAAAAATCAAGTAGTTTGTACAAAAATATAAAGCAATAATATAAAAATAATTTCAAAATGAGTGCAGAAGAAATCGTTGTAGGCTTAGATATAGGCACAACAAAAATCGCAGTTATGGTTGGACGCAAAGATGAAAGTGGCAAGATCGATATTTTGGGATATGGACAAGCTGAGTCCATTGGCGTGATGAGAGGCTCTGTTATCAATGTAGATAAAACCGCAGAATCTATCAAAATAGCAACCGAAGCCGCTCAGCTTCTTTCTGGAGTGGAAATTCATGAGGTTTACGTGGGTATCGCAGGGCAACATATCAAAAGTCGTCAACATCGAGGTTCTGTAATTCGAGAACATCAAGAAGAGGAGATAACCAAGGATGAAGTATTTCGTTTAATTCGAAATATGGAAAAAATTCAAGTGGATCCAGGTGAAAAAATAATTCATGTGATTCCTCAAGAATTTATAGTTGATGGAGTACATGGAATCAATCAAGAAGATGTTGTAGGTATGTCGGGAGTGTCCTTGGAAGCCAATTTCCATATTATTACAGGTCATTTTGCAGCGATTAAAAATATTCGTAGAAGTGTGGAAAAGGCAGGTTTGGATATTGCGGCTTTAATATTAGAACCTTTGGTATCGGCGGAGGCTGTTCTAGATGATAGAGACAAAGAGGCTGGGGTGGTGTTAGTGGATATAGGTGGTGGAACCACCGATATGGCTATTTTCCAAGATCGAGTTTTGTGTCATACTGCCGTAATACCTCTTGCTGGCAATATTATTACGCAGGATATCAAAGATGGTTGTTCCATTATTAAATTGCAAGCAGAAGCTTTAAAAGTGCGCTTTGGTTCGGCTTTAGCTAGTGAGAATAAAGCAGAAGAAATTATTTCTATTCCAGGTTTGCGTGGACGTACGCCTAAAGAAATTTCTCTCAAAAATTTGGCCAATATTATTGGTGCTAGAATGTCGGAAATTATAGAGCATGTGCAATTTGAAATTAAAAATTCAGGATATGAAAACAAATTGATAGGAGGTATTGTGCTTACAGGGGGAGGAGCTAAATTACAACATATTGTTCAGTTGACCGAATATGTAACAGGGATTGATGCTCGATTAGGCTTGCCTAATGAGCATTTGGTGGGGAAATATGCTAAAGAATTGAGCGATCCTATGTTTGCTACTGGAGTTGGTTTAGTTATTCAAGGTTTAGCAAGAGAGGCAGAAAAAGTATACGAAGATGCTTTGCAAAATCCCAATATGGAAATTCAAAAAAATGATTCAACACCAGAGATAGAAGTGAGTTTGCCTCCCAAAAAGGAAGCTCCTTCTGTGAGTAAATGGAAAAAAGCTTTGGGTATGAAAAAAACAATTTTGGATTTTTTGAATGAAGAAGACGAATAAATTTAAAAAAGATAATTAACAACAATTAGTGAATAAAAAGAGTGTGAAACTATTTTAAATCATGCGTATTCATAATAACTTTGTACATCATAATAAAAAAAAGAAAGCACTATGGACGAATTAAATATAAGCGGTGATATTTTGACGTTTGACATACCCTTGTATCAATCCTCTTACATCAAAGTAATTGGTGTTGGTGGTGGTGGTAGCAATGCTGTCAATCACATGTTTAAGCAAGGCATCAATGGCGTAGATTTCATTGTTTGCAACACCGATGCACAAGCTTTAGATGCAAGTCCAGTGGCTACAAAAGTGCATTTAGGGCGAGGATTAGGTGCAGGAAACGTGCCTGCAGTTGCCGAACAAGCTGCTGAAGAAAAACGTGAAGAAATCAAAAGCTTGATTAATAAAAATACGCAGATGCTTTTTATTACCGCAGGTATGGGTGGAGGAACGGGTACGGGGGCAGCTCCTGTAATTGCTTCTATTGCCAAGGAAATAGATTTGGATGACGAAGTTAAAAAAATACTTACTGTAGCAATTGTCACTACTCCTTTTACATTTGAAGGTCGAAAAAGACAACAACAAGCCGTAGAAGGAATTGCAGAATTGCGTAAGTATGTGGATGCTATTTTGATTATCAATAATGATAAATTACGTGAATTTGGCGATTTATCTTTACGTAAAGCGTTTGCTAAAGCCGATGATGTATTAACCACAGCGGTAAAAGGTATTTCTGAAATTATCACAATTAGTTCGTATGTACAGATTGATTTCAAAGATGTAAATACGGTCATGAGCAATAGTGGTGTGGCTTTGATGGGCTGTGGTTCTGCCGAAGGTGAAAATAGAGCTGCTCAAGCGGTAAGTCAAGCAATCAATTCCCCTTTGTTGAATGATAATAATATCAATGGGGCAAAAAATATTTTGCTTTATATTTCCTCTGGTTCGGATATGGAAGTAACGATGGAAGAAATTGATGAAATTACAAATCATATTCTTCGTGAAACGGGCGAAGGAGTAGATGTGATATGGGGTGCAGGTATTGATGATGCTCTAGAAAAAAGTATAGCAGTTACTCTTATTGCAACGGGCTTTAATGAACAACAAATTTTCCATACCATGGAGTCGAAAAAACATTCTTTGGATGAATTGCCAAAGACAAAAAAAACGATTTCCATATCCGACAAAGCGCCTTCCAATGAAGGCTTGGAGAACATTATGACCAAAGCGGAAAAGGAAAGATTGGACAATGAAGCGGTCAAAAAAGCAGAAGATGAAATATTGGCTCTTGAAACAGCTAAACTTCAAGCGGAAGAAATGCGTTTGAAAGCAGAAGTTGAAGTTTGTGAAAAAGTTGAAGCAATTGAATTTGAGGTGAACGATGAAACTTCTGTACAAAAAGAAGATTATTTAGATTTACGTATTGTAAACTCTGAATCACTCACCATACAAGCACCTCAAAAAGTTGAAACTAAAACGAACGTATTTAGTAATATACTAGAAGATTGGACCAACGATTTTAAATCGGTACAAAATAAATTGACCGAAGAAGAACGTATGCAAAAAGAATGGGAAGAGGCTGAAAAGTCAAACGCCCCTTTGGAAGATGAAGAAAATTGGTCTGATAGTGATTTATATAAAATGATGGACGATTTGGAAATTATCGAAAAAGAAACGATAACAAATGTAGAACGCTCTTCGATTATTTCTATGACTTCAGCAAATAGAGTAGTGGACCAAAATATGCACATCGGTACAAAATCTATGGGTGATTTTGCTATGGAATCCGAAATTGCAATAGATTTAGATTTATTAGATACACAAGCTAGTGTGAGCCCACAAACAAATGCTAAACCTGATGTACATATTTCTTTTGCTGGAGAATCCTCTAGCAATAGAGAATTTCAAGCATCCTCTATTGCCCCTACAATTCGGCATCGTGCAGAGCGTTTACGCGAATTGAGTGATATGATCAAAACACAAAAAGGATTGGAAGAAATAGAAAATGTGCCTGCGTATTTGCGTAGAAATGTCAAATTAGAAACCACAATTCCTTCCTCTGAATCGGAAGCCCCAAAACATGTTCTATCAATGGATGGAACTATTTCAAGCAATTCATTCTTCGATACGGTAGATTAAGCAAATAGCGGAGGCTGAAACGCCTTCTTCTCGCCCCTCAAAACCCAAATTTTCGGTAGTAGTGGCTTTAATAGAAATACTCTCTGGTTTAATGTGTAAACATTCAGCTAGAGAGTTTTGCATTAAGGGGATATAATTGGCAATTTTAGGACGTTGTAAGCGTATGGTAGCATCTATATTTCCTATTGCATATTTTT
Source organism: Bacteroidales bacterium (assembly GCA_036655775.1). Taxonomy (GTDB): domain Bacteria; phylum Bacteroidota; class Bacteroidia; order Bacteroidales; family P3; genus JAVVPL01. The sequence continues at coordinate 10,143 of JAVVPL010000045.1, forward strand.
GTTCAAAGAGTAGAATCCCTACTTTTTGTAAAAGAATTTTGCTGTCGATATTTTTGTAAGTTGCATCATTGTCGGGAAAGTGTTTGCCTATATCACCTAAATTTGCGGCTCCTAATAATGCGTCACAGATTGCATGAATGAGCACATCGGCATCAGAGTGCCCTAAAGCTCCTTTGTAATGAGGAACATGTACTCCTCCCAAATAAAACGCTCTGTTTTCTACTAAAGCGTGTACATCGTATCCATAGCCTATGCGAAAAGGAAATTGCATCTTGATTTTAATTAAGCTCTTCTTCTTTAGGTGTCTTTCCCATTTTCTTTAGATTAGCAAAGTTAAAAGTAAGCGAAAAACGCAATGTGTTTTTAAGTGGATTGTTATTTCCATTTATATTTTTGGCACTTACTGCGGGAATTAAGTACGATACGTCTAAGGCAAAGATATTGTATCGGATTCCTGCACCTAAAGTAAAGTATTGTCTAGCTCCTTTGTGAATACTTTCGTGAAAATAACCTAAACGAAAAGCAAGTAATTTATTATACCAATATTCAGCACCCAAACTCCACATGATTTCTTGCATCTCTTCTTTAAATCCTCCAGGTGCGTCATAGAAAGAATGAATAATACCTGTCATGGTTCCTACATTTGTGTTCATTCCCGCTTTTATAGCTCCCGTTGTGTCATAAATTGGAGAGGTAGGCACTAAGAGTTTATTGATATCTCCTAAAAATGATATAGAGTTAAAGTCGTCTATGTCCATAGTAAATCCAACGCCTAAACGTAAATTGGCAGGAATAAAATCTTTTTCTAAATCATCTGTACTATAAGAAATTTTGGATCCAATATTAGAAATATTTAATCCTGCGGATATTTTACCTCCTTTTAATTCTTTTCCTATATTTAAAGATTTAGTATAAAACAAAGCAATGTCGGCCGCTACACTTTGACCAGGTTGCGTGCTTACGCCACCTACCCATCGTCCCATGGTTAAATTAGAATAAATGTAACGAGCAGCTACTGCAATGGAAAAATCATTGGTGAGCATACGAGCATAACTAAAGTCGATGGAAAATTCATTGGGATTATATCCTTGAGGAGGATCTTCAGGATGTTCCACAAAGAGTACTTCTCCTAAAGAAAAATAAAGTAAGGAAAAGGCAAGTGTATTTCGTTTCCCAATTTTTTTGGAAGCCGTAAGATATCCTAAATTCATATCATCAACTAAATTTCTTAGCCAAGGACTATATGTTAAGGAAATGCTTAAATCTTCTTCAAGAAAGGCATATTTAGCGGGATTCCAATGTTGAGAAAAGGCATCTGGTGCACTTGCGGCACCTATGTCGCCTAATCCCCCAGAGCGAGCATCTGGTGAAATAAGTAAAAAAGGAGCCCCTGTGGTGATAACGCCTCCTCCAGTATTAGCACCCGTGACATTAACCGGGGGCTTTTGAGCGAATCCAGATACAGGAACTAAAAAAAAAGTTGTAAAGATGAACAACGAAATGCTTGACCACAATTTTGTTTGCATGGAGTGTATCGTTTTATTTTTTTTATGAGTTTGCAAAGATACAAAAATAATAGATATTATCACAATTCTAAAATACAATAGGGAGCTGGGTAGATTCTAACACCACTTAAATTATTTTTTAATACCTTTACATAAAAAATTGCATTTGGTGTTAGAATCCATCCAGCTAATTTAAGCCATAAAATTTATTTGAATTCATAAAAAAAATGTATCTTTGCAAAATATGTATAGTCCAAAAAGATGCAAGTGGTAGATATACAAAATTTGAGAATTAAAATTTATGCTATTGTTTTGTGCATATTTTGCTTAGGTAGAGTATGTGCACAGGATCCTCATTTTTCTCAATTTTATTCAAATCCTTTGTATTTGAACCCTGCATTTGCAGGAGCAACTGAATGTCCTCGTATTTCTTTAGCCTATCGAAATCAATGGCCTAATATTCCAGGAGCATTTTCTACTATCAATGCTACATACGATCAACATATAAATGCCTTAGGTGGTGGTATTGGCGGTATTGTAACTTGTGACCGACAAGGTGGAGGGGCTTATGTTAGTACGGTGGTTGGTTTGGTATACTCCTATAAAATAAATATAACAAAGAAATTTTTTCTTAGAGCAGGAGTGCAGGCTTCGTTTGTCAATCGATATGTAAATTGGACGGATCTTCGTTTTCCTGATCAATACGATCCTGTCTTGGGATTTGTGCGCCCTCAAACTGAAGAACGAATTCCTGAAACGCCTACTAGTAAAAGTTATGCGGATTTTTCTGCAGGTTTATTGGGATATAATGAATATTTTTATGTGGGGGTTTCTGTAAGTCATTTAAGTCGTCCAGATGAAGGATTTACGGGTATTCAGCGTTTGCCTATGCGTATTGTAGCGCAAGCAGGAGGTAAAATATATTTTCGACACACCTTTAATGAGAGAAGAAATATGGAGGACTTTTATATTTCGCCCAATATTATTTATTCTCAACAAGGTCCTAATGAAGAATTTAATTATGGTTGTTATGCCAATTTACGTCCTATAGTGATAGGTTTATGGTATAGACATAGTTTTAAAAATTCGGATGCTCTGATTGGCTTGATTGGGTTTCAATATAATGGGATTAGAATTGGATATAGTTATGATTTGACACTTTCAAAATTGAGCCATGGAGGCGGAGGACATGAAATTAGTTTTGGTATGCAGTTGGGCTGCAAGCAGAAAAATCGGAAATATAAAAAAATAGAAGCAATCCCTTGTCCAAGTTTCTAAAGTTTTGATTAAATAATTTTTTTTTGTACCTTTGTGAATTAGAACATAAATATAAATTTACCATAGATGAAACGAATTGTGTTAAAATGCGTTGGAGTTTTTGTTGTCGTACTCGCTTTTGCGTCATGTACTGGAACAATGACAAATCAGTCCCAATCGACAGGTTGGGGGATAAACGATCCTAAATGGGGTGGCTACCAAAGTGTATCTCATTATTCGCAACCTGTGCCTTTGCGCATGGCTTTTATAGAAGGAGGTGTTTTTGTAATGGGTCAAAATCAAGATAATTTGTTGTGGGATTACAACAATATTGCGAGAAAAGCAACGGTAAGTTCTTTTTATATGGACGAAGTTGAAACCTCTAATTTTGATTATAACGAGTATATCTATTGGTTGGAGCGAGTATATGGACAAGAGTATCCTGAAGTGGTAAATCAAGCTCGTCCAGATCAATTAGCATGGAATGATGTAGCTTCTTTTAGGGATCCTTTGAGAGAAAATTATTTTGTACACCCTGCTTATTCTGGTTATCCTGTGGTTGGGGTTACCTGGGAACAAGCAACGGAATATTGTAAATGGAGAACAGATCGAGTAAATGAAAAAATCCTAGTAGATGCCAAAATTTTAGAATTAGATTTAGCTCAAACTCCCGAAAATCATTTTAATACGGAAGCGTATTTGGCTGGACAATATGAAGGTATGGTCAAAAAAGGACTTACCGATATGAATCCCAATGCCACAGAGCCCACTCGTAGAGTGCGTAAATCCGATGGTATCTTAATTGAAAAATTCCGTTTACCTACGGAGGCTGAATGGGAATATGCCGCTTTGGCTTTAGTTGGAAATACGTATACAGGTAGAGTATTAGAACGCAAAGTATATCCTTGGAATGGATATGGGGTACGTGCTGCACAAAAAGAATACAGAGGTGATATGATGGCCAATTTTACCCAAGGATCGGGTGACTTAATGGGAACTGCGGGCGACCTTAATGACGGGGCCGAATTTCCAACAAATGTATATTCCTATTTTCCTAATGATTATGGTTTATATAATATGGCAGGAAATGTCAGTGAATGGGTTATGGATGTGTATCGTCCTTTAACTTTTGAAAATGCTAGTGAAATGAATCCTTTTAGAGGAAATTATTATACAACTTTAGAAAGAGACGAAGAGGGGCAAATTGCCGAAAAGGATAGTTTAGGACGTCTTCGTTATCGTCCGTATACTGCTGAAGAATTAGCCGATCGTCGTAATTTTAATAAATCAGATAATGATGATTATTTAGATGGAGATTATGAATCAGCGATTGTGGACAATTGGTTGGAAAAACCAAGTGATCCAATATCCACCTCTTTGGTCTATGATTTTGGGAAAACAACCTTGATTAGCGATCGTTCACGCGTAGTAAAAGGGGGATCATGGAAAGATAGAGCATTTTTCTTGTCTCCTGGAGAACGTCGTTTCTTGGATCAAAATTTAAGTACCGATTGGATTGGTTTCCGTTGTGCAATGTCACGAGTAGGTTCCGCTAATGGGGGAAATATAGTGACTCGTTAATACAAAATAATACGTATGGATAAAGAGGCTGCCCACAATGAGCAGCCTCTTTCTGTTTAATATGAAAATATGTCAAAAAAATTAGAGCTTCTTTCACCAGCTAAGAATTTAGAATACGGAAAGGCTGCCATTTCGCATGGGGCGGATGCTGTTTATATAGGCGCTCCCAAATTTGGAGCTCGCCAAAATGCTGCCGCTTCTTTGGACGAGATTGCTCAATTAATCAAGTATGCACATTTGTATAAAGCCAAAGTATATATTGCACTGAATACTATTTTGTATGAAAACGAATTGGAACAAGCACAAAGTTTAATCAAACAGTTATATGAAATGGGAGCGGATGCTCTAATTATTCAAGATTTAGGTCTGTTAGCTTGCGATTTGCCTCCTATTGAATTGCATGCAAGTACGCAATGTCATATCGCGGATGTGGACAAACTTCGATTTATTGAATCTTTAGGGTTTAAACGAGCTATATTAGCTAGAGAATTGAGTTTGACACAAATTAAAGAATGTGTACAAGCAAGTTCTTTAGAATTGGAAAGTTTTGTTCATGGCGCGCTTTGTGTGTCGTACAGTGGACAATGTTACATGAGCCATGCAATCAGTGGAAGAAGTGGTAATCGTGGCGAATGTACGCAGGCTTGTCGCTCAATGTATGATTTATATAATGAGTCGGGCAAACTATTAGCTGCACATTCTTATTTATTATCTTTAAAAGATTTAAATGCTTCTGCTTATTTACAATCAATGATAGAGGCAGGGGTATCTTCTTTTAAAATAGAGGGACGACTTAAAGATATTTATTATTTGAAAAATATAACTGCATATTATCGAAAATGTTTAGATGCTTTGTTGACACAGATGCCTGAATATGAAAAAGCCTCTTCTGGAAAAACAGATATTTTGTTTACGCCAGATCCTGACAAAACATTTCATAGACCCTATACTTCGTATTTTTTGAATGAGCGTACCGAAAAAACAGCTTCAATGTTAAGCCAAAAATCCATAGGAAAGTCGGTGGCTACTGTAATGCAGTCAGCTGAAAAATATATTACAATCAAAACAGAAGAGGAAATTATTCCAGGAGATGGCTTGTGCTTTTTTAATGAAAATGGCTTGTTGACAGGTTTCGGGGTCAATCGAAAACAAGGCAATCGAATTTATCCACAAACCGAAGTGATGCCAA
>JAVVPL010000046.1:0-10985 GCA_036655775.1 Bacteroidales bacterium
GCAGTTGCCTGAGTGGTAATTGCATCCGCAATTTCCTCCTTTGCTGTTACAATTTCCAGAAACCAGACCACACCCACTGTAATCCTTTTTCCAAGGAAACACATCACTATGAATTAATGCGGATAAATCAATAATTTCCACATGAAGTAAAGGTATATTTTCCATAATAAAGTTATATTTAATTACAATAACCAAAGCAAACGCCACATCCTCCAGATTGATCTTTTTTGCATTTTCCTGCAAAAACGCCACAACCTCCATTTTTATTATCTGTTTCTATTTTTATTAATGGGGATAAATCAATAATGTCGAATGTTAATATATTTTGTGTTTCCATAGTGTAAATAATTTAATGGTTTAGAAATGACAAAATAAATAGTTTAGAAAGAGGAGCGATTCTCCTCTTTCTAAACTATGATTGTATTATTAGTGACATTTTCCCAACATAATAGAACAACCAATGGAACCGCCAGTAGGAGGTTGTATACATTGTCCTAGAAAAAGTCCGCAGCCTGAAATGTTAAATGTTATTCCAGGAATTCTATTGATATCGCTAAGATTTACAATTTCAAATGATAAAGGATTATTTTCCATGATTCAATTTATTTATATTATTACACAATTTAATTTAAAACGTTCAGCTATTATGGCGTATTTTCTTAGTCTATCCTAAGAAGACACGCCATAATAGCTGAACTCATTTTTACCAATAAACCAGATATATAAAGCTATTGGTATTATAAAAAACTTATGTGCCATTGGTGTAATTTTTAAATTCTCACTTCAAAAGTAGGCCTTATTTTTGAATAATAAAAATTTTTCTTCACACACACACACTTAATAAGTATTTGCTAATCATAATCAACAGTAATTACTAAGGCTCTTTTTTACTTTTCGTTTTACCCTCATTATAGGGTTCTTTTTGATTTCACTTGCCAAACTTTTAAAGTACAATTGATTAAAATTTTGACAAAACACAAAGTTTTTTAGTTTTTACAAAATTTTATATGCTGATACATCAATTGTAATTGTCGACGATAAACAGCACAAGCGGTAAAAAAATAAACACCCGTTTGTATCCACAAAATTGTATATTCCAATACTACTTCATGCAATGTTGCCCCCATGGTATTAATCCGCACAAATCCTTGAATACCTGGAGTAGATGGAATTGCATACGCCACAGTTTTCCAAAACCAAGGAATTGCTGACATCGGCCATGAAATGCCAGAAATAAACACCAAAATTACAGAAGTAAAAACAAACACCAACATTGGTGATTCTCTAGAGGTCATAAATCCAGAAAGAGTCATTGAAAGAAAAATACAAGAAAACAAAAAAGGTAATAAAAAAACCACCATCGTTCCAAATGAAGCTAATTGCGGTAAATGAAACAAAGCGGGGACCACAATGAGAGTCCAAAAACAGACTACAATATAAACCAAAACATAGGCTAATGATTTTCCAAACACGACTCTAAATATACCATGATAACGCCGATTGTTGGGGATTAATCCACCATATTTATCGTGTTCACGCATAGTGCCCCCTAATAAACAAATGCCTAAAAGTAAAGTTTGTTGAATCACTAATATCAAAATACTAGGAACTAAAAACCCAGCAAATCCATTTTGAGGATTAAACATTGTAAGCGATTCGTAACGTATAGGCTCTTGCATTGTCTGTTGCGAAGCCTCCTCCGACATAAGATTTAATTGCACTCGAATTTCTTTCGCCATATCTAAACTCACCTCGGTACTACTAAGTAAAAAGGATTTATAGTAAAGCAAACAACTCATATCACTAAATAACTCCACTGAAGTTTGTCGACCTTGATGTATATCCTTACTAAACGCTTTAGGAATATGAAGAATGCCATATACTTTTTTTGTATTTATCATTTCTTTGGCTTCTTCCATATTCGCATAATAGCCCAGCACTTTTACATCTGGCGTAGCATCTATTCTTCGTACAAAATCGCGACTGAGCGAAGTGTGCGAATCGTCTACAACCGCCAATGGAGCCTCTCTAACCACCTCTTGATTATATATAAACGAATAAATCAAAGGATACACCAAGGGCACTAAAAAGAAAAAAATCATCACCGCAGAATCGCTAAATATTGTGTTTAATTCTGTGTTCCATATATAAAAAGTATCCTGAATACCTTTTTTTATTTTTTTTCTAAAAAATTTCAACTTCATCTGTACATATTTTTATCACTATGGAATATAGCGAAAGTTTAGTAAAGCATTTTTTAAATTACGTAATACAAAAAGAGGCAATACTAAAAAAGCAAGCAAAAATGCATATTCTGTCAACGAATAAAACAAGGCTCGACCATTCAAAGCTTGATCTACATAAATAAGAAAATAATGCCTCAAAGGAAACCAATTTGCAGCACTTTGTAAAATAGGATGCATAGCACTAACTGGAAATGAAAATCCTGTAATCGAAAACGCAAGCATGCCAAATAAACAAGCAAAACTCAAACCCAAACGCAGGGTAGGTAATACCCCAATCATGAATACTCCCACCGCTTCTGTGGCAACAACGAAACAAAACAAAGCTAAAATCATGGGTCCCCAACCACTTTGTAAAGGAAACGAAAACCACCCAAACAAGGCCGACTGCATCATCAATCCCATAAGCATAAACACTAAAGTCTGAGGCCACAGTTTAGCAAATAGAGCAAGAGGTAAATTTAATTCGGTTTTTTCTAACCATTGACGTGCACTGCGCTCCTTTATTTCACTGCCTATACTAAGCACCGTAATCATCAAAATAACCAATTGCAATATCCCTGGCAATAGGGTATTTGACAAATAAACAGAATAATTCAACCATGGATTTCCTAAAGCGTGTGTTTCTATTTCAATAGGTTGCAATTGTGCCATCAAGGAGGATTCCGTTTTCCCTTTTGCCAAACCCGTTTGCAAACCCACCGACTTTGAGGCTAATACCGAGATAGTTTTCATATCTCGAAACAATAAGGAAGCTGCAATAAGATACGTTCCATTAGTATAAAACGAAAGTATGGGCTCTCGTCCAGAAATTGCATCTTGCGAAAAATTTTTCGGGATATAAAAAACACCATAAATACTACCTTTTTGCATTTCCATCCGTGCAGCTTGAAAATCACAAGTTCGCATCACTATTTTAGTTTGCGAAAAAGCATCTAATTGCCTTGCTAAATTACGTGATGTGGCGGTATTATTCATATCCACTAATGCAATCGGCAAATCGGAAGGCAAACCCTTACTCATCAACGACAAAAAGAAAAGGGTACATATCATGGGAATACCTATCATACAAAATAAATAAATAGGATGGCTCACCCATCGTTTATATTCTCTTTTGCCAATAGTCCAAAGCGCTTTCCATGGATTGTATTTGGACTTCATATTATTTCTTTTTTAAAATCACCGACATACCTGGACGCAAGTCTTTGATGGGTTGATTGGGTTTTGCTCTTACTTCAAACGTTTTAGCATCATACTGCCCATTTGTTTTGGTTGCTTTCCATGTAGCATACGATCCCATATCTTTTAAATAAGTTACCGTTAAATGCACCTCTCTATCTCCCAATGCAGGAATAAACGCAGAAAGAGGAGCTCCTATTTTCATATCATTCAACAAATTTTCTCTGACATGAAACACCACCCATAAATCTTTCAAATCAACAATATTCATAATCGGAGCTCCCGTACCTACCAATTCTCCCTGATGTGGAAAAATCTCAGCAATTTCTCCATCAATAGGCGAAAGCAAAATCCCCTCTTCTAAATAAGCGTTCACTTCATTGAGCCCGCCTTGACTTTTTTGCACCAAAGCTTCAGCCAAGAGTTTATCTTCTTTCTCGGCTCCTTGTTGAGCCATGGAATACTGTGCATAAGCTGTTTTTTCAGATGTTTGCATAGATTTCCAATTGGCTTCTGCCTCATCTCTTTTTTGGGCAGGGATCACGCCTTTATCATACAAATTTTGAATTCTCCGATACGATTTTTCAGCTATATCCAATCCGATTTTTGCCTTTTGCCAAAGTTCGTAAGCAGAGCTAATTTGTTCGGGCCGTAAACCTTTTTGAGCTTTGGATTGTTGCGCTTCAGCCGCATTATGCGCAGCTTGTGCCTGATCAAATTTGGCATAGACCTCGGGGGTATTTATCAAAACTAAGGTATCTCCTTTTCTAACACTTTCACCTTCCGAAAAACGATAAGACAAAATACGACCAGGTACTTTCCCGGAAATACGAATTACCGAGGCTTCGGCTTCTCCCATAATAATTTCTTCTTTAGGTTTTAGCAAAAAAAAGCCTATGAAGGTAATTAAACCAACCATAGCTATCATTATCGCAAAAGCTACAATCATATTTTTAGATTCATGCGAAACCGTTTTTTTTATTTGTTGTTCTTCCATCTTTTTATAATTTTAATGCAATCATTTATTCTTTTGTTTTTATTTACCAAGTATACCCAAAGCCTTATCAAAATAAATTTCCGAAAGTTTTTTTTCAATTTGGGCATCTATATAGGCTGCTTGAGCTGCAACCCAAGCAGTTTGTGCTTCCATTACATTTAACGAAGATATCACACCTTCATCAAATCCATAGCTTGCATATTTTAAATTTTCTTCTGCATTATTCAAATTTTTGAAACAAGTGGTCAATTTCCGATCGGCTTCATTCACACGATAAGATGATTGTTTTACTTGCAATTCAACCTTATCTTTTGCATCTTCGTATTCTAAATGTTTAATCCGAGTTTGCGCTTTGGCAGTTTGCCGACGAAAACTCCCCCCGATCCAATCAGTAATTGGCACTTTGACTACGATCCCCACATTGAACATTCCACTAAATTCTTTTTGAAACCCATTCTCAAGATTGGGATTTGAAACAAAATAATTAGCAGAAAAGCCTATATTTGGTAACATATCCGCAAGAACTACGGCTTCTTTTTTATGAAATATTTTTTCGGCATACAACAAACTTTTTAATTCATTTCTTTGTGCAAAAGCTTCTTGCAAAACCTGATCGGTTACAAGTATTTCTTTGCTCGACTTTTGAATGGATTGAGTAGACTCTTTGGAATTCTTAGATATAGCAGGCAATTCATCTTCTAATTGTAAATTAGCCTCCAATGGCAAACCACACATTTGAGCCAACATCATTTTGGAAAGATTCAATCCATTTTCCACTTTTAAAAGAGCTATTTCTGCTTCATTCAATTTTACTTTTACGGCCAATCCATCTGAAGCTGTAGAAATCCCCTCCCCTATAAGTGCTTGCATATTGGTATCCATTTTTTGCAACATCCCCACATAATTGTTGGACAATTGCTTTTTATACTCCAATGAAACAATTTGCCAATATAATTCATCGGTACGATAAATCATATCTTGCATTTCATTATCACTCATACTCAAAGCCAATTTTTCAGCATATTGGGCTATTTGCTGACAAGCCACAATTTTACCACCCATAAAAATAGGTTGCATCAAAGACACTGAACCCAAATACATATTTTGAATATCTAATACCGTGGCTGCCTCCACCTTCCCCAACACATTTTTTAAACCAGGAATCATGGGAGCTACAAAGGGCTTCAACATATCTGGCATAGTGCCTACCAATTGCGTTAAATCAGCATGAATAGGTCCAAAATCAATCAATTTTAAATCTTTTTCATTCCACATATATGTTCCCATAGCCGAAATCTTGGGAAAATACTGACTTATTGCATATTTTTTATCCCATTGTGCAGAGGCTACTTTTTCTTTAGATATTTTTAGCGCATTATTATTTTCCAAAGCTAATTGTCGACAAGAATCTAGTGAAAGATAAATGATTTCTGAGGAATTTGCCTTAAAGGGCAAAAATACAACTAAGCAAACTAAGCCTATCATTTGCAGATAGATTTCAGAAAATAATTTGTTCAAAAAAAGATTTTTTTTCAATTTTTTTTTCGTTAAACACATGGATTTTCCTCCGTATTTAATTGATTAAATATCATATTTATATAATCGGGAATTAATTTTTCCAAACGAAGCCAAGCCTCATCTTTTGCAAAATCAACCCCATTTATTTGTGAAACTTTACGTGTATAAAGCACAATAGAATCAATAGCAAGCATCAATATTGATAAATAAAGATCCAAATTATATTTACGTACCGTATCCTTTCCACAATGCTTCTCTATTTTATGTTTTAAAATTTCAGCATTTTTCTCACGAGTTTCTCGCACCATTGCATAAGGTGTGCTTAAGGAAAATTCCCAAAGCGAAAGTTCTTGCATCAATTTATCTTTTCTTAAATTTTGTAAATGTGTCATCAACATAGAATGAAGTGCGTTTTTCAAATCTGTCAAATTTGAAATTTGTTCAAACTCTTCGCCAAATTGCTGATAAGCTGAAACATAAAAATCATGTTTTAAGGCCCATTGTTCTAATAAATTTTCAAAGCTGCCAAAATAACGATAAATAAGTACTTTGTCGCAAGCCGCTTCTTTGGCCACCATATTCACTCCTAATTTTCCAAAACCATAACAACTGACCACTTGTGTCACCGCATTTAATAAGCGGGTTTCAGTTTCTCGCAAAGGGAGTTGTACTTTTTGATGCCCTTTTGTAATTTGTTGTGCTTTTTGTTTAACTCTTTGAAGTCGTTGCTTTCGACTTTCTATTTTTTGTTGAATCGTATTAATAATTTGGTCTTTCATTTTATGCAATTTTATACAAAATAATTTTAATCTATTAATTTCAAATTCTAAAAAATGTTTTCGGTTCCAATCTAAAAAACACAAGTCTTAGATTCATTTCAAAAACACAGTTTTGAAAAATAATTTGCAAATATACGTCACCAGATGGTGACATGCAAATTATTTTTTATTTTTTTTATTTTTTTTTGATAATTTACACTTAATCAATCTATTTTATTTCCTAGCAAACTTGATTCATTTTATTGGAAACAAATAATTCCAGATTGCTAGGACACCTTCTAAGATCAATCTATTTTAGATAAAATTCTTTATTTATCTAGCTTCGTGAATTCTTAAAAAAAAAATTGTACCTTTGTGCTCCTATCAACAAAAGGATAAACATGCAAAAAATACTCTCCAATTTTAAATTTTGGATAGATAATGCACGCTGGATTGCATTACCTCAAAGTATATTACCCGCATTAGTAGCTTGGGTTATGGCTTGGCGTGTGTCCAGAACTCAAAATCCACTTTCGCAGTATGATTTTTGTTCTTCCGACATACAATACTCTTTTTCTTTAGCTTTACTCGCTTTAATAGGCGTTATTTTGCTTCATTTAGGTTTGAATCTTTTTGATGATTATTTTGATTACAAAGTCAAAAAAACACAATATCGCAACGATATGGCCGCTCAAGGTATTCGAGCTAGAGTAGCCAAATGCGCGTACCTCAAAGAAGAAGGAGGAACCGCCACGCTCCAACAGCTTTTATATGCAAGTTTAGCATTTTGCTTTGCGGCTTTACTAATTGGATGCGTTATTTGGTTTTATAGAGGAAATTTTATTTTGTACGTAAGTTTGCTTTCAGCCATAATTGGATTACAATATTCGGGAGGCCCTTTACGTTTGAGTTACCACGGATTAGGGGAACTTACGGTCGGTTTTATATTTGGCCCCTTATTGATGATTGGAGTATATTATTCAGCTTGTGGATTTTGGAATTATTCTACATTATGGATATTTGCCTCTATCGGATTATTGGTATCTAATATTTTATACACGCATTCTATTTTAGATTTTGAACCCGATAAAAGTATTGGCAAACGCACTTTAGCCGTTTTGGTAAACCGTCCAAAAATTATGCTTTTGTTGAGTTTACTTTTTAATTTTTTACCTTTTGTATTTATACTTCTCGGTATTTTAGTCAAGGATTTAAGCATCTGGTATTTATTTTTATTTCTTACTTTTCCAATGGCTTGCGCTTTATATTATCGTTTACTGTGGTTTGTGAAAGATCCACATAGAGAATTTAAACCTACATTTTGGATGGGACCTGTACAACAATGGGACAAAATACAAGAGGCTGGAATTGAATGGTTCATGGTACGATGGCTGCTATCTCGTAATTATGTGACGTTTTTTTGTATTCTTATTATATTGATCAATTTGTTTAATTAAAATCAAATGCAAAATATTTTTTATTTACCTTGGTGGTTTGTAAGAGCTCGTTTTGGAGGACGTAAAGCCCCTTTACAAACTGTATTGTTTATCTCCGATCAATGCAATTTGCATTGTAAACATTGTAATGTGTACAGCAAAACGAAAGCAATTATAAAATCGTACGACCAAATTAAGGAAGAACTCCAATATAGTTATCGCTTAGGATCCCGTTTTGTGGATTTTGAAGGAGGCGAGCCTTTGATATGGAAAGATGGGAATTACAAACTTAATGACCTTTGCGATTTAGCAAAAAAAATCGGTTTTTTCTCGACTACAATTACCACCAATGCGCAATTACCATTTAAAGATAGTCACGCGGATTCAATATGGGTAAGTATGGACGGAACCGAACACTTCCACGATGAAATACGAGGAACAGGAGCTTTTTCACATTTGGAAAAAAACATAGCCGAAAGTGGACATCCTCATCTAAGTGTAAATATGGTTATCAATAATTTGAATTATAGAGGGGTTCGTCAAGCGGTAGAATTTGCGGCACGTAATCCTGGAATTCAATCCATTTCTTTGAATTTCCACACCCCATATCAAGGCACTGAAAATTTACATATTTCGGATCCTAATTTACGTGCACAAATTATTGATGAAATCATTGCACTAAAAAAACAGAAATATCCTATTATGAATTCCATTTCAGGCTTAAAATTGATGAAGGACAATAATTTCCCCAAGCAATGTTGGGTGAGTAATTTCATTATGCCCGATGGGAGTCGTTATACTGAATGTCCAGGAAAAACAGCTGGAGTATGTGCAGATTGTGGCTTTTGCATGGCAGGAGAAATGCACAGTGTATTTACATTTAAATTAGACACTATTTGGGCGGGTTTAAAACTCAGAATGTAATTGTAAAATATATAAAAAAAGGAGTTGTACATACAACTCCTTTTTTTGTGATCCATTTCTATTAATATCTTCTATTAATATCTATAGTGCTCCGCTTTATAAGGTCCTTCGACAGGAACACCTAGGTACGCAGCTTGTTCGGCCGATAAAGTAGTTAATTTAACACCTATTTTTGTCAAATGTAAACGAGCTACCTCTTCATCCAATCTTTTAGATAAACGATAAACGCCTATTTTGTAAGTGTCTTTATGTGCCCATAAATCTAATTGTGCTAAAGTTTGATTGGTAAAAGAATTACTCATTACAAAGGAAGGATGTCCAGTTGCACAGCCTAAATTGACTAAACGACCTTCGGCCAACATATAAATACAATGCCCATCAGGAAATATATATTGGTCCACTTGAGGTTTAATATTTATTTTTTTGATTCCTTTCCAAGCTTCCAATTTTTCCACTTGAATTTCATTGTCAAAGTGACCTATATTGCAAACGATTGCTTCATCACGCATTTTAGACATGTGTTCGGCCGTAATTACATCTTTATTTCCCGTGGTAGTTACATAAATATTTCCTTCTGCTAAAGCATCTTCAATAGGACATACTTCAAAACCTTCCATCGCAGCTTGGAGTGCGCAAATTGGATCTATTTCCGTAACTAGCACCCTTGCCCCATATCCACGCATTGATCGAGCACAACCTTTGCCTACATCCCCATAACCTAAAACCACAACTACTTTTCCTGCAATCATTACATCCGTAGCGCGTTTTATCCCATCTGCCAAAGACTCTCTACAACCATATAAATTGTCAAATTTTGATTTAGTAACCGAATCATTCACGTTAATAGCGGGAACCAAAAGTTCTCCTTTTTCCATCATTTGATACAAACGATGTACACCCGTAGTGGTTTCTTCGGAGACCCCTTTCCATTCTTTCATAATAGAATGCCATTTTTTAGGATCTTCTTTTTGAACACTTTTTAATAAATTTAATAAAATTTGTTCCTCCTTATTTTCACATTTCACATCCAAGACCGAAGGGTTTTCTTCAGCTTTATACCCTTTATGAATTAATAAAGTGGCATCTCCTCCATCATCCACAATCATTTGAGGTCCTAAATTGCCTGGAAAAGATAAGGCTTGATTGGTGCACCACCAATACTCTTCCAAACTTTCCCCTTTCCATGCAAAAACAGGCACACCGCTAGCAGCAATCGCAGCAGCTGCATGATCTTGTGTGGAAAATATATTACAACTAGCCCATCTTACATTTGCCCCTAATTCCACTAAGGTTTCTATCAATACCGCTGTTTGAATTGTCATGTGCAAGGACCCCATAATACGCACACCTTTCAATGGCTTTTCCTTACCATATTTTTCTCTTAAGGCCATTAAACCTGGCATTTCTTTCTCAGAAATACGAATTTCTTTACGTCCAAAATCAGCGAGATTGATGTCGGCAACTTTGTACTTCAATGTAAAATCTGTCATAATATATATTTTTTTTATTAAAGACCGCAAAAGTACAAAAAAAAAAGGAAACTTATACCACCTAGTAAACAAAATAAGATTTTTTGCATATTTTTATGTCATTATATTATTCAATATTCAAAATTTTGTATACATTTGCAAGATTGTTTCGTTTTGGACCATGAAGAATGCCTCTTCGCAACAAATGATACCTATTAAACTACTTTATTTTATGAGTAAAAAATCATATTGGCTATTCGTTGTATTTATTACTAGTAGTATGGTATGCCCTTCTATATTTGCGAAAGATCAACTATTGATATCCCAATATATGTTAAATACCATGCAATATAATCCTGGATTTGCTGGCTTTTCGGGAAGTTTATGCTTAACGGGTTTACATAGACAACAATTTATGGGACTTAAAGTAACCGACA
This sequence comes from Bacteroidales bacterium, assembly GCA_036655775.1. Taxonomy (GTDB): domain Bacteria; phylum Bacteroidota; class Bacteroidia; order Bacteroidales; family P3; genus JAVVPL01. The sequence goes on from JAVVPL010000046.1 coordinate 10,962, forward strand.
AGGATGGGAAAAAAAACTTGGCTA
>JAVVPL010000046.1:10995-14880 GCA_036655775.1 Bacteroidales bacterium
CAAATGTCGTTATTAACTGCTGAAATGCCTATTGATTTTATAAAAGGCGGATTGGGTCTTTCTGTGCAATCGGCTAAAGCAGGTTACCTCACAGATACTAAAATAGGTTTAGCGTATGCGTATCATTTAGAAACTTCTGTGGGTCGACTTGGCTTAGGCGTACAATTGGATCTTAGAGATATCGCTATCGATTTTTCAAAACTTAATCCCATTACAGGAAGCGACCCAGTACTTACTGGCAAACAAAAAGAAGATGCTTTTTATGTAGATTTTGGCGTGGGAGCCTATTTTAATTCGTATTCAAATTTTTTCGTAGGATTGGCTTTCAATAATATAGCCACTGGCAAAAAAGATCTTTTACATTATAGAACCTCTCGAGAATTAGTAATTAATGGCGGCTATAATTTTAGTTTTGACGCATTACCCGCCTTTGAATTTACACCAACAACCATAGTGCGTACCGATTTTACTAGCATTGACTGGAACATTGCAGCCATGTTTACATATAATAAAAAAATATGGGGAGGTATTAGTTATACTATAGCCGATGCAGTTACTATACTTGCGGGTGTGAATATTAAACAATTTCGTATAGGGGTTTCGTACGATATCAATGCAACAAACGCAACATTTAAATCAGCCCCTGGAGGATCTTTAGAAATAAGTTTAAAATATTGCTTCAAACTAGATGCAGATAAGGTGAATACAAATTATAAAAATTCAAGATATTTATAAAAAGTTTATGAAAATTCATAAATTGTTAGTAACTTTGCGAAACTATTGGCTATAATGTAAAGTTTAGTCGAGAGATATTGGATAGAAGAAATAAATTGTAAAAAGTTTGTTTTCTTCTACTTAAGCCATAAATTAATATGCAAAATATGATGGAGAATTTAAAAAAAGTATTAAGTGTACAAAACGTAGCTGTGCTATTCACACTCAGTTTACTTTTATCCAGTTGCGGTTCAAATACCTCAACGGGCGAATTAGTCGGGACCATGGGTCGCTCTAGGGTTTTGCAACCAGTTCCTTTTGGTATGACCTACGTTGAAGGCGGAAGTTTTATCCGTGGTACTGGCGATCAAGATCCCGCTTACCAATCGTTTAATCCAAAACAAATTAGTATTTCCGCATTTTACATGGATGAAACAGAAATTACAAATGATGAATATCGTCAATTTGTTAATTATGTGACGGATTCTGTAAGTAGACGTTTATTGGGAGAATCTATTCCCGAATTTTTAATTGAGTCAGAAAATGAAGATAGCGACGCCCCTCCTAGCATCAATTGGAAAATAAAAATTAAATATACGGATCCTGCCGTGATGGAAGCCTTAGAACCTTTATATATGCCTACGGAAGAACGTTTTTATCATCGTAAAGATATAGATGTTCGCAAATTAAATTATGAATATTACACTTTTGATCATAATTTAGCTGCTCAAAAATCATTTATTGCACCCGAAGATCCAAAAGATGATGGGATCTACTATGCTAGTTTTGTCAATCGTCCCCAAAGTTTGACTTCACGCAAAAACTCTATACAAAAACATGTTGTCAATGTATACCCCGACACACTTTGTTGGATTTTCGACTGGATATATTCCTATAATGAGCCTATGACTCGTTCCTATTTTAACAACGCCATGTACGATTATTATCCTGTAGTTGGTGTCAATTGGGTACAAGCCAATGCTTTTTGTACTTGGAGAACCAATGCTAATACAGCTTATATGACCTCTAAAGGATATCCAACCCCTGAATTTTTCCGTTTACCTACAGAAGCTGAATGGGAATACGCATCACGTGGCGGTTTAAATTTAAGTCCCTATCCATGGGGAGGGAATTATACACGTAATGAAAATGGTTGTTTCTTAGGAAACTTTAAACCTATGCGCGGAAATTACACCGTAGATGGTTCATTATATCCATGTATTGTTGGTCACTATGCACCTAATGATTTTGGGCTTTATGATATGATGGGAAATGTTTCAGAATGGTGTGTAGATGCCTTCGAGGAAACATATTTAGGTTTACATGACTTTAACCCTGTATTTTTATATGATGCAAAAGCCGATGATCCTATTGGATTGAAACGAAAAGTAATTAAAGGCGGATCTTTTAAAGATTTTGCAGAATTAACTAAAACGTATGCACGTTGGTACGAATATCAAGACACTTGTAAATCCTATATCGGGTTCCGTTGTGTGCAATCATTCCTAGGTCGAGATATGAATGACAATTTAAAAACAGCCTCTAACGTATATTAATAATTACTATCACAAAATTACAGAATAAAATAAATCAAAATACGATGGGATTAAACGAATTAGTAAGAACAAAGGGTTATAAGAATTTTATGTCTAAGCTTTACGGCTTAGGAGCTTCGATTGTAATTTTAGGTGCTTTATTTAAAATTCAACACTTTCCAGGAGCTGCAATCATGTTGGTTGGGGGGATGTCTATTGAGGCTATTATTTTCTTCTTTTCGGCTTTTGAACCTCTTCATGAAGAATATGATTGGAGTTTGGTTTATCCTGAATTGGCTGGAATGGAAGGGCCTAAATCGGGTCACGCTCTCCAAAGAAATGCAGGAGTACCCATGCGTGCTAGCAACGATCCTCTAAGTCAAAAATTGGATGAGTTACTCTCGAATGCGAATATTGGGCCTGAAGTTTTTGAAAAATTGAGCGTAGGTTTGAATAATTTAACAGAGACCACACACAATATCAATGCAGTGGCTGATGTAGTTAGTGTAAATAATAAATATGCAACTGAACTTGATAAAATGACCACGCATTTAAGTTCTTTGAATGAATTATATATCACTCAATTAAAATCTTCAACGGCACAAATGGAAACAACTTCCAAACTTCAAAACGATATGAATCTCATTTTGGCAAATTTGAACGGATCTATTGAAGATTCACAACGATATCGTGAAGAAATTAACGCTCTTTCCCAAAAAGTAGCCAATTTGAATGAAATGTATAGTAAAATGCTTGCTGCTATGGGCAAAAACTAAGCAACCATTAATTAATTACTAAAAATTTGATAGTATGAGTGGTGCAAAAGAAACCCCAAGGCAGAAAATGATAGGCATGATGTATTTAGTGTTAACCGCAATGTTAGCATTGAATGTGTCAGTAGAAATTTTAAAATCTTTTTTGATTGTAAATGAGGCAATGAGTGAAACCAATACCAATTTTAAAATCAAAGTGGATGCACTTTATAATCAATTTTTCAAAGCATATCAAGCAAATCCTCCTAAAACTGAGGAACAATGGCAAAAGTCTCAAATTGCCAAAAAAGCAAGTCAAGAAATGTATGATTACATTCAATTGACAAAAGCCGAGTTGATTGCTTATGTAGAGGGTGTTTCTCTTGAAAAAGCAAAAACCTACACTGCAAACGATATCAAAAAACAAGATAATTATGATATGCCCACTCAATTTTTGATTGGACAAAGTAATGATGGAGCGGGGGGTAAAGGAGAAGAACTTCGTCTAAAAATTGAAGCCTATCGAGCCCAAATGCTTGATTTATTAGCTCCTAAAGATCGAAATAAAGTAAAATTAGGCTTACAAACAAAAGGACCTTATTACAATGCAGCTCATCAAGAACAAAATTGGCAAATGCAGTTCTTTTATAGAACAATTATTGTAGCCGATTTAACAATTTTAAATAAATTACAAACCGACGTATTAAATGCCGAATTTGATATTGTTTCTCAGTTGTTGTCTTCGGTAAGCGACGATGATTTCAAGTTTGATAATATTGCGGCAAGAGTTGTCCCAGCCTCTAATTTTGTGTTGTTAGGCAATGCGTATGAAGCCGAAATTTTTGTGGCTGCCTTTGATTCCAAATCGGAAATTATAGGAACTA
>JAVVPL010000047.1:0-13238 GCA_036655775.1 Bacteroidales bacterium
TAAGTAAATAACTAAGTAAATAACTAAGTAAGTAACTAAGTAAATAACTAAGTAAATAACTAAGTAAATAACTAAGTAAATAACTAAGTAAGTAACTAACTAAATAAATATAAACAAACAAACCAGATCAATAAAACGTATAACAATGAGTCCACATACAAGTTTGAATACGTTTCAAAAATCTTAAAATTAAAACAATTTTACACATGAAAAAATTTTTAGTATGGAATTTCTTATGGATATGTTTATCCGTAAGTAGTACATTTGCTCAAAGCGCAAACTTTAAAGTACAAGGGCGCTCCCACCCTATTTTGGAAAAATCAAAACCCTCGTTTAACAAAGTTCCGCAAATACAAGGAGCACAAAAAATAGCTAATGAACTTGATTATACGTTATTTCCTATAGATAGCATTAAATTCTGGGTGGGCAATGGTAGTAATCGAGCCGCTTTGGTTATCGATTGGTATGATCATAAAGGATCAAGTATGGTTTGGGGGTTTCGTTGGCCTAAAGATAGTATAGCTACTGGCGAAACTATGCTTAGAGCTATTGCGGCGGCGGATCCTCGATTTTCTGTTTTACTTATGGGGGAAACACAATTTGGTTCTGTCGTAGGGGGTTTAGGCTATGATGCAAAAAAAACAGGCGAAAAATGTTTGCTTTATGCCCATAGTGCCACCGATCTACGTTGTCCGAATAAAGAAGGCGTTCTTTTTACGGATGCGTATGATTTTGATGACTATAATTATCCTAAAGATACAAATTATCGTTGGTTTAGTGCATGGACGACCTTTGGTTATTGGAGTTATCAATTAAAAGCTAAGGGTGAAAGTTCTTTTTCTTGGGCATCCGAGGGAGCTAGTTCTAGAATTTTGACCGATGGTGATTGGGATGGATGGGGCGCACAAATAGGCTTTGAAAGCTTTGAAGGAGTACCTCCCAGAATGCCTTTCGTAGCTGCTCGTCCAACCATTACTCAAATTAAAATCAGCGATCGATCAAAAAAAATTCAAAAAGATTCCTCTTGGCAAGTATCAACACAAATAGTTCCTTTAGAAGCGGAGATGGAAACGTTCCATTGGCAAAGTCAAGATACCAATATATTTACGGTGAATACACAGGGTCTAGTTTCGGCTATACATTCAGGTAATGCTTTTTTGTATGTGAGTTGTTTAGAGGGTAAATATATAGATAGTTGTAAAATTACAGTTATACAACCCATCGAAGCGCTCTCTTTAAATATACAAACCGATACTTTATTTGTGGGAGTCAACGAAAGTTTGAAGGTAGATATACTTCCTCTAGATGCGGATTGTCAAAATCTTTCATGGTATAGCAATCATTCCGATATTGTAAAGGTGGATTCCACAGGTAAAATTACGGCTTTAGCCTTAGGCAAGGCTCAAATTTTTGTAAGCGATGAAAATAAAAAATTTATAGATTCTTGCCATATTTTGGTACGAGAGGTTGATTATACGCAAGGTGTTTTCTTTGTAAACGAAGATTGGTTTGGTCATACCAATGGCTCCGTCAATTTTCTTAGCAAAAACGGGAAATTTATTTATCGAGCCTATACAAGAGAAAATCCAAACGAAAGTTTAGGAGCCACAACTCAATTTGGCACTATTTATGGAGATAATTTTTATTTTGTTTCCAAACAAGCGGCAGATGGAGGTGATCAAATTCATGGCGGAGGACGTTTAGTAGTTGCCGATGCCAAAACATTAAAGAAAAAAGCCTCTTTCGATACTTTAGGTAATGGAGATGGTCGTTCTATTCTTGGCATTAATGAGAAAAAAGCCTATTTGGGTACGAGTAATGGTATCTATATATTCGATATCGATTCCTTACGGATTAAAGGAAAAATAAAAATGCCTCATATTGACAGTAGTTTGTATAAGGGACAAATTGGAACCCTTCTTCATATTGGTGATTTTGTATTTGCTTGTAAACAAGGGGTAGGAATTTTAGTATTGGATGCGAATGCCGACTCCTTACTATGTACGATTGCATGCGAAAAAATAGGTACTATTGTGCAAAGTTTAGATGGTTCGCTCTGGGCCAGTGCGTATAGTGATGGTTTGTGGCGCATCAATCCCTACACATTTGTGGTGGAGGAAAAACGAGAAATTCCAGAACATGCTTGGATCCCTGCCTCTTGGGGTGCATGGGCTTCTAGTTTGCTTTGCGCAAGTCATCAAAGTAATAGCTTGTATTGGGCAAAAATGAATGGGTCTAGTTTGACTTCTTTTGGTAAAAAAATCTACAAATACGATATAGAAAATCCAAATTTGGATAGTGCATTTTATGAATTGACACGTGTAAGTACCGAAGGAAAAGCCGAAGTTTTTTATGGTTCAGCACTCAATATAGATCCACTCAACGATCGTCTGGTGATCACTACTACTCAAGATGGTTTTTCTAGCAATTATCAAAATAATTGGGTGCATTTTGTCAATGCAAGTACGGGCCAATTGATTGAAATAAAAACCTTAGATCCTTATTATTGGTTCCCCGCCATGTCTGTGTTCCCCGACAATGAAGCACCTGAAATTTCTACAGATCTTCTTCCTAGCTATGAATTGGATTTGAAAAAAGAAATTTGTATTTCTTTAAAAAACAAGGTCAGCGACAAGGATAATTTCGATCCTGCAATTCACAAAATGGCGGTAGTTATGGAAGGTGAAGACTTAGTGGATGCTTTTGTAAAGAATGATAGTTTATATATCAAAGCTCTAAAAGCAGGCCAAGCACAAGTGTTGTTGGTCTGCAACTCGAATGGTAAAATTGTACAACAACAGATCGCTATTACCATTAAGCAAACTATAGGCGATTCTACACATATAGCCAGCGAGAAACCATTGGCTCTTTCGGTATACCCAAATCCAAGTAGTAGCTATATCTACGTTCGTTCAACACTAGGCGATCAAATTACGCTCTTTAACTTATCTGGTCAAAAAATCTATCAAATTACAGCTAGGGGCAATCGTACTGAAATTAATTTGGAAGCCTTCCCTAAAGGCACGTATTTGCTCAATCTAAATGGGAGAACAGCAAAAATCATAAAACAATAAATAAAATAGCGTGTATTTATTGAGAAAGAAACCCCTTAACTATAAAAAGTTAAGGGGCTTTCTTTTAGTAACAAAACCAAACTTGTGAATTTTCTTAGTTTGTCACTTTGGGTTCGCCTGCAGAATTTAAAAAGTTTAATTGGAATTTATCCGATTGTTTTTGACTTGTATATTTTCTATATAAATGATCACTGCTTTGACGAATTTTGCATCCTAACATAGAGGGATAGTTAGGGTTGCTTTGCCAAAAACGCATCACTTCATTGCGAGCCTCTGGGGTATGATGCCCTTGGAGTAAAGCTCTAGACCATTGTGTAGCAAAGAAAATATCCGAGGTTTTTTGAATTTCTTTAAGTTCCGACAAGGCTGGATAAATATAGTGTATACTTTCTTTTTGACGTAAAGGGTGGTTGAGCAAAGCAAGGGCTTGCAACACCCAAGGTTCCATATATCGATTTTCGCTTTTTAATAAAGAGCTAAAAAAAACATCTCGTTGCTGTATATCTGGCGTTAGAGCCTGGGATACAAATTCATATTCGGCAATTTGATCGGGATTATGCAAGCGTTTTTTTTGTAAGCGAATAATTTCATTCGCTTTGGAGGGTATGCGAATAGCCAACTGATACGAAAATTGAATCCAATCTCTTTCGCTAAACTCCTCCCCTGCTATATTTTTTTGAGCAAACCAAATTTTGTACAATTGTTCGGTAGTGGACAAACTCCAAGCATATTCATATAAATTGCGTAGGGCTATTAATTTATGTTGTTTGTCGGGATGTGTATATACTACTTTCCACAAACAAGTTTCATATTCATCCACCGATTGTATAGGCATGGGATAGTGTACATAACAAAAATTAAGATACGCAATGGCTTTACAAAAAAGCAAGGTGTTATTTTCATTGGGTATATACGATAATAGGGCTTGAAATAAATCCGCAGGAAAAATATTAGCTTGTAACGCATTTTCGTATAAACAAATTAAATTTGCTGCTCGTTCTATTTCATTGAGTGTATCGTTTAAATGGGTCAGTAGATTTTTGGCCGTGCGACTATCCAATTGAATATATCCATACGTTTGCGCATCTATATTGGGGAAAATACTATCTATTTTAAAAGGAAATTCTTCAATTTGTGTGTGTTTGTTGAGTAAAATCCTGCGTACTTCCTCTTGTCCCTCCCCTTTTACACGCAAGCATAAATTTTGTTCCCAAAGTTGATGGGTTTTATATAAATTAGTCTGTGTGATTGTTACTTTATTGTTTTTATAGTCTATTTGAATATAGGGCATTCCTTTTTGTTTGACCCAAGCCTCACTCCAGTTTATCAAAGAGGATGACGTATAGCGGCTAAAAATGTGTATCAACTGATCCCAACTTGCATTTCCATAGCTAAAGGTTTGTAAATAGTCTCGAATAGCCGATTTGAAAGAGAGCTCCCCCATTTTTTTATAAAGCATATCAAAAACGATAGGTGATTTATCGTAAATAATATTTCCATAAATCAAAGCCGCATCTTGCATATTATCCAATTTTTGTTGGATGGCATTTGTGCCAGAAGTTCGATCTTCTAGGTAGGCACTTGGATATAAATCCAAAATACGATTCAATTCCTGATCAACTTCTCCACATAAAGAAGGCAACATCTTGGATGCGAAAAAATTGGCAAATACCTCTTTCATCCATACATCATTAAACCATTCCATAGTAACATAATTGCCAAACCATAAATGAGCCGTTTCGTGTGCAATCAATTTAGCCCGTTTAATTTGGTCTTTGATATTCGCATTGGAAGGTAAAAATAAATATTTAGCATTGTATAAAGTGGCTCCCGTATGTTCCATCCCTCCATATTGAAATCCTGCTAAGATAATCAAATCGTATTTTGTAAACGGATAAGCTATTTGCGTATAGTCTTCCAGCCATTGTAAGGATTGATATACTTGCTTGGCAATATCTTTGCATTGGGCTATTTTTGTGGTGTCGGTTTCTCTATGGTAAATATGAATTTTTCTTCCATCTTCAAAAAAAGTTTCTTTTTGGAGTTTGCCTACTACAAAAGAAAAAAGATAGGTGGGCAATAATTCCGTAGGCGAAAAACAAATGCGTTTATAGGATTCAGCTATATTTTGAGTTTGTAGATTTTCTCTATCATGAGTTTGTAGAGAGTCTTCAACTAAACTGTTTGTGAAATTTACAAATTCTAGATTTTGTGCGTAAAATGCTAGACTGTCGAAACAAGAGGACGAACAATGCTCTAGACAGGGGCTGTTAGCTACGGCCTCCCAATCTTTAGGGATTTCCAATTCTAGGGTATAGTGTGCTTTCAAATCGGCTTGATCAAAGCATGGAAATACTTGTGCGGCTTTATTGGGAACTAAGAGAGTGTATAGCAAATCGGAACGTCGATTCAAAGGTCGATTTGCGGAGGTAAAATGCACAAAGACGTGATTGTTTTTTAAACGTATTTGTTCTTTAGGTAATCGAATATGTCCGTTTTCAATTTTAGGCATACAGACGTGCTGGTTGATGGCCAAATAATGCAAATGCGTAGAGTCTTGCGCAAAATCCAAAATGAGATCTTGCGTGGTATCTGAGGAATTAAATTCAATGATTGCAAAACCTTTTACACTTTGAGTCAGCGCATAAGGAATAGAAAAGCGTAATTTGTAATTTAAATTCGTGAGTGTGGCTTTTCGTTGTTTGGCCAAAGAAAGAGAAACCCCTCTTTCTACCATAGAGGGGTTTTGCGCATTAGTCCTAGGGCCTATAAATATAAATAATACAATCCATAAAACACGAAGATATGGAATGAATTTGTACATACCCAATAGAGGATTAAATAAATATATAGACCAAAGCACCTGCAATATAGCCAGTAAATGCCATCAAACTAATGTTTTTTAAATACCAACCAAAACTGATTTTTTCTAAACCCATTACCACTACACCTGCTGCCGAACCTATAATAAGCATACTTCCACCCACACCTGCACAATACGCTAAAAATTGCCAAAAGGTGCCATCTTGAAGAAATGCTTGCATATAGGTAAGATCGGTGGCTGCGGCTAAGTCGGCCGCACTAGGGATGCTATACATTCCAATAGCCGAAGCTACTAGAGGCACATTATCCACAATAGCTGATAAACCACCTATTAATAAGTTTATAACATACACATTGTGAATGCTTGAATCTAAGAAACTTGAGAATTTTTGAAGAATGCCCACACTGCTCAATGCCGATACCGCCATTAAAATCCCTAAGAAAAAGAGAATAGTCGACATATCTATATTCCGAATTATTTGACTTACTTTACGTTTGCTCACTTCGGCTATATTTTTCTTGCGTTTGTACAATATATCGGTATAAATCCACATTACGCCCAATCCTGTAATAATTCCAAGGAAAGGAGGAAAATGACAAAAGCTTTTTAAAACAGGTACCATCAACAATACAAGTACCCCTAAAATTAAAATAGAAAGACTTTCTTTTTGTGAAAAAACGGGTATTGCATCCTTGTGTTCTTTGGCCTTAGAGGGAGCTCGTAAAATGCCTTTCAATAATCGGGCTGCCAAAAAAGTAGGGATCAAACAAGATACTAAACTAGGTAAAAATAGTCCTTTTATAGTAGCTAAAGAACTAATATTTCCCTTGACCCACAACATAATGGTAGTTACGTCCCCAATAGGCGACCAAACCCCACCACTATTGGCAGCTATAATAATTACACTAGCAAATAACCAACGTTCTTTATAATTTCCAACTAATTTTCGTAACAACATCACCATTACAATGGCCGTCGTCATATTATCCAATAAAGCGGACATGAAAAAAGTGAGTATGGATATGATCCATAATAATTTTATTTTGTTTTTAGTGGTGATTCTTTGGGTGATAAAGTTAAATCCATCGTGTGTATCAATAAGTTCAACAATCGTCATGGCGCCCATTAAAAACAAAATCGTTTCAGCAGCTTCGCCTGCATATCCCAAAATTTGCACATCTACCACAAAACTAAGGCATTGTTTATACAAACTTTCGTTCAATAAATCGGGGTTTTCTTGTAGAAAACGTCCAAAGGCCTCCGCTTGTACCGTAGGAACAAATTGGGCTGCCGATAATAAACAGAGTAACCATAATATCCCACAAATAAATAAAGCCGTAGCTGATTTATTTATTTTTACTCCATGCTCCGTAGCTATAAAAATATAACCAAGCAAAAAAACTAAAATCATAAAAATTTCCATAAGTACTCGTATTATAATAAAATCGCCCAAAGTCTAAAGACTTAGGGCGACTCTATTCGTTTAATAATCACTTTGAACTTTCATTTTTACATTTTCTCAGTGTACTTGCATCTAAGCATGCTTTTTTGCAATTAGCACTTTCGTAAATGATTAAATTTTGTTCCGTTTTTTCTTAAAACCAATTTTATTGAAAAAGCATATATTATGCTTTGTGAATTTCTTTCACTAAAGCTTTGCCCAATTCGATTGCTTTTTCATTTTCTGGAATCATTTTGTGGTGACGCTCAGGCAATGATTTCTCAAGTCCTTTGTGAATAAATTCAGCTTGAACGAGAGGTTTAATTTTTAGGAATGCTCCTAAAATAATCATATTGAAAACCTTTGCCAAACCCATTTTATTGGCTTCATCCGAAGCTTCTACCGTATAGATACTAATATCTTTACGGGTTGGAGGATGAACAATACCATTTGGATCGTAAAGTAAGCAACCCCCGGGTTTAACCGAAGCTTCAAACTTATCCATAGATTGTTGGTTCAAAATGATGGCTGTATCAAATTTGTTGATTACAGGAGAGCTAATACGCTCATCGCTGATAATCACAGATACATTGGCGGTTCCACCGCGCATTTCGGGACCGTAAGAGGGCATCCAACTGACTTCTTTCTTTTCCATAACACCGGAATAAGCCAAAATTTTACCCATCGACAAAACCCCTTGCCCACCAAAACCTGCTATGATGATTTCTTCTGTCATAATTTTATTTTTTCTAAGCCTTCACGGCTCTGATGAATACTAATACTTACTTAACTAATTGACCATCAATTTTGATGTCACCTAATGGATAGACAGGGAACATATTCTCTTCTAACCATTTGTTTGCTTGTATAGGTGTCATTTTCCAACCTGAATTACAGTTTGAAACAATTTCTATAAAGCTTAAACCTTTGCCGGCCAATTGGTCTTCAAAAGCTTTACGAAGTGCTTTTTTCAATTTACGAACATTCCCTGGTGTATGTACCGAATGACGAGAAACATTTTTAACCCCTTTTAAAGTGGCAATCATTTCTGTAATTTTAAGAGGAGGTCCCATCATCGCTTCATCTCTTCCATAAGGAGAGGTAGCTGTTTTCATACCCACTAAGGTGGTAGGAGCCATTTGTCCCCCGGTCATACCATAAATACCGTTGTTTACAAAAATCATTACGATATTTTCACCACGGTTGCAAGCATGAATGGTTTCGGCAGTACCAATAGCCGCTAAGTCGCCATCACCTTGATATGTGAAGACTACTTTGTCGGGCATTAAACGTTTTACAGCCGTTGCTAAAGCAGGTGCTCTACCATGAGCGGCTTGTTGTATATCCACGTTCATAAAATCATAAGCTAATACAGAACAACCTACGGGTGCAATCCCTACGGTTTTTTCTTGCAAGCCTAATTCATCAATTACCTCCATAGTCACACGGTGCACAACACCATGACCACAACCAGGACAATAGCTCAACACTTTGTCGGTCATCAAAGGGGTCTTTGTATATACTAAGTTTTCTTTTGTGCAAATATTCTCTGACATATTAGCCTCCTTATAATAATTGTTTTTCCAATGCGTTAACCACTTCGTCTGGCGTTGGTATAATACCACCTACACGTCCAAAATGTTCAACTTTAACTTTACCGTTCACAGCTAATCTAACGTCTTCGACCATTTGACCTAAACTCATTTCAACTGTCAACATACCTTTTACCTGTTTAGCCATGGCTGCTAATTCTTTTTTAGGGAATGGGAATAAGGTGATTAAACGAATTAATCCTACTTTAATTCCTTTAGCACGTGCTAGATCTACCGCTTTTTGGCAGATACGAGCACTTGAACCATACGCTACATAGATATATTCGGCATCATCACAAGAGAATTTTTCAAAGCGTACTTCATTGGCTTCGATCTCTTCATATTTTGCTTTTAGATGCAAAACGTGTCTTTCTTGACTTGAAGCATCCAAATCGAGGGATGTGACGATATTATGTTCTCTTTCTGGGGTTTTTCCTTGCGTAGCCCAAGGGGTGTTTTTACGAATTTCAGCTTCTGTAAAACGAGGACGTTGTTCGTGTAACTCCACTTTTTCCATCATTTGACCAATCACACCATCTGCTAAAACCAATACAGGAATACGATATTTGAAAGCCAAATCAAAACCAAGAGAAGGAAAATCAGCCATTTCTTGTACGGAAGAAGGGGCTAATACGATTAAACGATAATCGCCATGTCCACCACCTTTAGTAGATTGAAAATAGTCCGATTGAGAAGGTTGTATGGTGCCTAATCCAGGACCGCCACGTACTACATTCAAAATCATACATGGAAGTTCGGCTCCTGCCAAATATGAAATACCTTCTTGTTTTAAACTGATACCAGGACTGGAAGATGAGGTTAAAAGTCGCTTACCACAAGCTGCACCTCCATAAACCATATTTATCGCAGCCAATTCACTTTCGGCTTGTAAAACTACCATACCGGTACGTTTTTGGGGTTGTTCGGCCATTAAATATTCCATTACTTCCGACTGAGGAGTAATAGGATAACCAAAGTAGCCGTCACAACCTGCACGAATGGCAGCTTCAGAAAACGCTTCGTTTCCCTTCATTAAACGTAATTCACTCATTACTTTATGTTTTAATTGTTGATTAATCTAACTTCTTTTTATAAACGGTAATTACACCATCGGGACAAACTACTGCACAATTTGCACACCCAATGCAATTGTCGTTGACCATCATTGCATAATGGTAACCTTTACCATTGACTTGTTTTGCCATGCCAATCACAGCGGACGGACATGCAGTGGTACAAACCTCACAGCCTTTGCAGCGTTCGATGTCGATCACTATCTCGCCTTTGAATTTTGCCATAATAATTTATTTTATATTGTTAATATATTGAATTCTTGTAAATTGTAAAATATTGCTTTTTTTAGTTTAACATCACGGGCATTACTAATGCAAGCATATTTTCGTCTTTGTTTTCATTACCCACGGGCATTAAAATACCTGCACGACTAGGTTGAGACATTTCTAAACAGATTTCTTCGGTTTCGATACTACTAAGCATTTCGATAATATACTTGGCGTTGAATCCCATTTCCATAGGTTCTCCTTCGTAATTACAAGCTAAACGTTCTTTCGCTTCGCTGGCATAGTCTATATCTTGTGCGGAAATAAGCAATTCGCTAGCTTGCATTTTAAATTTGGCTTGCGGTATCGCTTGATTTGCAAAAATAGATACACGTTTTAATGAATTTAGTAAGGTTACACGATCAATGTATAATTTGTTAGGATTGTCTTGTGGAATTACGGCTTCGTAATTAGGATATTTGCCTTCTATCAAACGACACACTACATGCATATTTTCAAAACTGAAAAAAGCATTGATTTTATTGTATTCAATTTTAACATCAATTTCATCTTTTCTAGAAGAAAAAATGTTTTTGAGTTGTATTAGGGTTTTTTTTGGTAGAATAAAATTAGCATAAGCATCAGCATGTGCATCTGTACGACGATAACGCACTAATTTATGGGCATCGGTAGCCACAAATGTTAAATTTTCAGTACTCAATTCCACATATACGCCCGACATTACTGGACGAAAGTTGTCGAGACCTGTGGCATAAATGGTTTTGGAAATTGCTTGTGATAAAAGTTGAGAGCTTAAACTTAAGGAAGTGATCTCATCCCCTTTGTCAGGATGTTGAGGAAAAGCATTTGCATCTTCGCCAGCCAATCGGTATTTTCCATCACCTGCACTAATCTCAATACTAAAAGTTTCTGTATCAATTTGAAATACCAAAGGAAGATCCGCAAAAGTTTTTAAAGTATCTAGTAGAATTTTGGCAGGAATGGCTATGCTCCCATCTTCGTTGGCTTCTGTCAATTCTAAACTAACCATCATGCTAGTTTCTGTATCCGAGGCCACTAAAGTCAATTGTTTATCTTTAAGGTCAAATAAATAATTGTTCAAAATTGGCAAGGTAGCATTGCCACCCACAATACCTCCAATGCTTTGTAAATTTTTAAGTAATACTTGGCTGTTTACAATAAATCTCATGTTTTGTTCCTTTTTAGTATTTGAATTGCAAATATACATATTTTTTTGCAATTTCACTTAGTATTTTTATAAAAAATATAGTTTTTCAACAAATTACTCTACGGATTGCAAATCATTCTATTGTAAATTTAGAATTTTACGGAATCCACTCACTGAACAAAAAAATCAGCTAAGCTACGTTGTATTTTGTCCAATATAAAATAGGATAATACGACCGTATCTTTCGTGTGCGGAAGTACTCCATAAAGTAAATAGGGATCTAGTTTTTGAACACTATCTTCTTGATTGTATTTAGGATATGTGTCAAGTTCTATTTCAAAACCCTGTTTGTTGAGAAGATATATTTTTTGTTTACTTGGTTTTGAAAACGATTGCTTCCTTTGTAGGGATGATAAATTGTGATTGACAAAAGAATTTGCATAAATATCTGTAAAAGAAGATAAAAAATCATATATCTGTAAGGTATCTAGGGGGGCATTCCGCATGGGTTGTATGCGGATGGAATTTCCATTTTGGATAATAGTGAAGGATGAATCGGCTGCGGATGGATAGGCAATATGAATACGAGCTATTTGATTTATAGGACAATGTAAAATTCTACGACTGCGCCAATGCTCTTTTTGTGCCGAAAAATAGTGACTTTCTGCTAGGTTGATCAAAGGGGTGGAAATTACATATACGATACCATTTTTTCTTTTGCTAGCATACAGATGTAGAGAGTCTTGATAAAAATAAATTTTGCGTTTTGGATATTTAAAACCTAAAAAAGAACGAGTGTAAATTACAACTTGACCTTTTGAAATGTTTGTATTTTGCTGTAACTCTTTTACTTTTGCTTTACTTTGTGGATTTTGTAATTGGAGCGAACTCAATACCTCTAAATAGTTTTTGAATACCTCTGCATCGGCTTCGATATTGGGAGTTATATACCATTTATTTGCTTTTTTTTCAATACTAATTTGTTCGTTTTTAGGGATTTGAAAATTGGTGATTTGAATACATGAAACAGAAGGAATTTCATGTATAGGGATCTGCATTCCTTCTTCTTCAAAAGAACGATAGATCAAAAAACCTACTAATACTACGATTAAACTGAGCAATAAAATTAAATTTCTCTTCATCTTATTTATGTCCGTATTTGCGTTTGCGATACATATAAAAAGCAATTCCACAAAGAATAATGGCTAAATTAGGTACTACAAGAGTGAAAACCTGCCATTTTAGACGTTCATTTTCTATACGTGTTTTATCTAACAAACGCAATTTAACCTCTCTTGCTTTTAAATCCATCCACGCATTTTCATTACATAAATAATGTACGCAATTGATTAAGAATGCTTTATTGTCGTACATTTGTTTGGAATATTGATCAAAACCTAAGGGCATAGGATATTTTTGAGAATAATGTAAATCGTTTTTCATCAAATCGCCATCAGAAATAACAATCATTTTGTTATTTTTGGCTTTTTCAACAAAGGTTAAACTTTGAAAAATTTCAGATGTAGGAATCCGCCGTTTATAAGCAGAAGTAAAATCACCTTCCAAAAGAACAGCCACATTTTGAGGACCATCTTTAAATATATGTGGGTCTAATTTATCCTTTAAAATCTCTAGACTTACTAAGTTAGGAACTCGAATGGTTTTTGAATATTTGGATGTGCGAAGTAAAATAGTTTTTGAAATTTCGTTTTCTATAGTATCAAGGGTGGATATAAATTCCGAACGGATTAATCCAACTCCTTTATTTATAGGGTGTTCCATATTGCAAGCAATTGGATTAAGCAAGGGTAAGTACACTAAAGGCATAAATTCTGTAT
>JAVVPL010000047.1:13276-14571 GCA_036655775.1 Bacteroidales bacterium
ACCCATATAGCCCGTAACCACGGGTACGCCTGTTCCATTTAAATCTAAAACCATATTTGCTTGTACCCGAACCCCATAATGGAATAAAAGATCCTCCAAATTGAGTGCATAATATTGAGACATAATTTCATCTACTCCTCGTAAACTATCTAAACTTGCCGAAGCCGCATCCAAAAGCCACAAAATGCGCCCGCCTCGCATTACATATTGGTCGAGACTATATTTTTCATCTTCACTAAAAGCAAGTTTGGGTTGCGCAATAATAAGTAAATTGAAAAGAGGTACAACTTGTTTGGAGACCGTATCATAAGCCAACAAAGCGCCGGGATCATTTTGAAAACGGATGCGTTTTACATCATAAAATTCAGTTAAATCATAAGCAAAACTAAGACTGCGAATAGGTTCCAATTCTTGATGTCCATCCAAAATTGCAATTGATTTTCGTTGGGTAGCAAACAAGCTTCTTATCGCGCTAATAAATTGAAGTTCTATGTTTTGAACAGAGTTATTTAAAGTTTCTTCTGAACTCCTACTAAATTGTTCTACCAAGATTTTTACGGCTACAAATTTATCGCCAACGCTAACTTCTGCACAAGGAAATATCAAACGACGTGTCATACCGCCTTCGGCTTTCACTTCGAGTTGAGTGGGTTGCATTCCTTTATCAAGTAGTTCTTTGATCACTTGATTGCGCGCTTGTTCGTTTTCTATTTTATAGAGGTCAATAAATTCAAAATGTATGTTTTTTTGATATATTTTAAATTCTTCCAATAATTCCTTTACGGAATGTTCCAAACGAACAAAGCCAGAGGGAAGTTCACCTGTTAAATATACTTTGATATATACCGCTTCATTGGCTTGTTTTAAAATTTGTTTGGTGATAGGGCGTAAGGTATAGCGTTTGTCGGCAGTTAAATCGAGGCGGAGATAAAAAAAAGAAGCAATAATGTTGATAATAAGCAAAATAGCTATAGCTATAATAAATTCTTTTTTTTGAGAACCTTTATGTTTTTTCGGAATTTTTGTTTTTATTTCCATCGGATTGCTTGCATTGATAATTTTGTACATAAAATAAAAAAGAATATTAAACTGATATAGTATAAAATATCTCTCAGGTCTAAAACCCCTCTACTCAAAGATACATAATGATTTTGAATTCCCAAATAAGATATAATCAAATCCTGTTTTCCAAAAAAGCCCATACTTGCAATAAAGTCAAACCCAAGATAAAAAAAAGCACAGGTCAAAACGGCTAATACAAATGCTACAATTTGATTTTCGGTGAGTGAAGACAT
>JAVVPL010000048.1:0-13316 GCA_036655775.1 Bacteroidales bacterium
AAACATAGCTAAATGGACAGTCTATCAATTTACGAATACGGGCATCAAATTCATACAAATCTTCCAATGAATATGTATTTCCCAACGAAAGCATTGGGTAGCGATGCACTACACTTTTGAATTGCTTACTAATAGTGCCCCCCACTCTTTGCGTTGGACTATAAGGCAAGGCAAAATTTGGGTTTTCCGATTCTAAATTTTGTAATTCTACCAATAAGAGATCAAATTCATAATCACTCACTTTGGGCATATCTAAAATATAATAGGCATGATTATATTCATTGATAAGATCCGTTAGATATTGTATTCGTTGTTTGATTTCCTCTGTATTCATTGCTGTAAATATTAATGCTGTAAATCAATAATCCATTGACTCAATTTAGAGGATTGAGCTTCCCATGAAAATGTATTCATCACATACGATCTTGCTTGTTGACCCATTTGGAGTTGTAATTCAGAGTCCTTCAACAAACAAGTAATTTTATCGGCAAAAGCCTCTGCCGTAGCCTCACAAACTTCAAACACTTCTGGTTCTTTGCCTTTTTCGTTCAAGCCTTTGGAAACCAAAGGCGTAATTAGACAAGCTAATTGCATAGACATAGCCTCTAATAATTTATTTTGCATTCCTGAACCCAAACGCATAGGTGCCACAAAAATACGCGCAGCTAAATATGCCATACGAATATCATCCATCCATCCACTCACACAAATATGAGAGGCAGCTAAAGCTTTTACCTTTAAACTGGGGGTTGCTCCCGCTATTAATATTCGCAAATTAGGGTGAGAAACTTTCAATAAAGGATATATTTTTTTGACTAAAAAAACAGCGGCATCTTCATTCGGGGGATAAGACATATTGCCTGTAAATACAATATCAAAAGTGCCCATATAAGCCAATTCTTTTTCTGTTTGTGTGGCAATTGCAGGATCAAAATACGTTGTATCCACCCCATTAGGAAGAATTTTTATTTCATTTTTATGAGGATGAGAAATTAAATCTCTATCTTGTGCGGATATAATCGTTTTAATATCAAATTGAGAAAAAACCTGATTTTCCATGGCTTTCATAGCTCTATATTCATACCGTAAAGGCCATCGCAAATACCATGGAGCCACTTGTAAACGTCGATATAAACCAGAAGAAAACGCATCTTGATAATCCAAAATTTTAAGACTCGAAACAGTTTTGGTATAAGGAGTCATCCGTACTAATTGACAAAACACAAGTTCTGGCTGAAGTTGATTTTGCAAAATATCAAACTGTTTTTGCGCTCTACGAGAATAAAAAAAAGCACATTGTAAAGCTTGTTTTTTTAATACGAACTTCCATAAACTACAAAAAAAAGAAATACAATTTAATTTTACAAAAGTAATGGATTTACAATAGAAAGATAAAGCTTCTATTTGAGTCGAGGATGGGTTTGTCCATGTTACAAAAAACAAATGTATTTCATATTTTTTTGACCATTCTTTCAACTGATGATACGCTCGAAGTTTATCCCCTTTTTCGAGAGGGTATGGACAACGAGAAAGTAACATTAGCATTTTCATTTGAAAAAAGAATTTAATAAATATGGATGATTATTATCTATCTACTGTGGAACTTAGTAATTGATGATAAAAATTTAAAAGTGTAGCAAGTACTACTTCACTATCATGTTGTTCTAAAATTAATTTTCTAGCTTCCTGTCCTATTTGTTCAGCAATTGCTGGATTTTCAACTATAGCGACCACTGCATTCAAATAATCTAAAGGCGTTTCGGCTATCCATATATTTTTACGATCCGTATAATCAATTCCCTCTGCCCCTATAGTGGAGGTTATAACCATTTTAGCCGCAGTCATACCCTCTATGATTTTCACTCTCACACCACTTCCCGAGAGTACAGGCACTATCATCACTTGTTTGGAAGCAAAAAACAATTTTACATCTTCTATTTCACCTAAAATAATCACATTAGGCAATTTGATATTGGCCAACCAATCAGGCATAGAGCGACCTGCAATATAAAATTTCAAATCGGGATAAATCATATTGATATTCATCCACACATTTTCCAAAAACCAATGCAAACCTTCTTGATTTGGCAACCAATTCATAGCTCCTATATAAAATAGAGAAGGTACTTCTGGCATTGTTTCCACTGGCAATAAATTGTCAGACAAAGCAAATGGTAAAGTGAGCAGAGGAGGTTTAACTCCTAATTTTTTAAATATAGTTGCATCTTTTTGTGTTATAGGCAGGATCCCATCCACCGAATTTAAAATAGCTAATTCTTCTTTTTTTAAGCGTTTTGCCAATAAGGCATAATACTTTCTTTTAAAAAAATTAGCTTGCGTTTGCGACATTCTTTTCCAAATATAATGCTCTACATTATGTGCTCTAATCACTATTTTAGCATTTGAATATTTTCGGATTGTAGCTATATACAGTGCAGGATAGATGGTTTCTATTTGAATGATATCAAAAGTATTTTCCTTTAAAATACCTTCTAATTTAGAAGCAAATTCATCGCTTAAAAAACGTTGCATCAAATAGGAACTAGAGGTAAATAAATTTAAAAAAGCGGGGATAGGGCGAATACGAAGATCCAAATCAACCGCTTCAAATTTTGTTTCAACGATATAGTCTTCGGAAAGTTTTTGTACGGGATGCTTTTCCGAAGCCATACTTAAAATTTTTAAATTTTGTTTTTTTTGAATTAAACCTTTAGATAAAACATTCATTGCCAAACACCCTCCATCAATAGGGGGATAAGGCGGTTTATTGCAAATTTGAAGAATACGAAGAGGCAGTTCGTCCATTACTTTTTAAAATGTTTACGCCATACATCCGCATCCAGTAAGGGCGAATCTGAAGTGGCTTTGAGAGTTAAAAATATACCAAAAGGTAAGAAAATCAAAGGAGCCAACCAAACACCTTCCCATACAAGAAATTCACCTTTTAAAGCTGACTTTTCTCCTATCACATTAATGACATGATAAGCGATGAAAAGAAGTACGGATACCACTACGGGCATTCCTAATCCACCTTTACGAATAATGGCACCTAGGGGAGCTCCTATAAAAAACAATATCAAACAAGCCAAAGATAAACTGAATTTTTTATGCCACTCTACTCCGTAGGCATTCAATTTTTCTTGCCAAGTAAGTACATCCGCTTTATAATATTCCATATCTGCGAATGTATTGGATGCTGTATAAAAAGCCGATTTGTAGACTGTGGAGTCGGCGTTTGGCAATGTATAGGCATTCTTTGCGGGAATCAAAGCCATAAGCGAATCATTGGAAGCATACGTTCTAAGATAATGATCTCGTCCAGTGATACTATTCACAATTTCTTCTATGCGTTGTTGTTCCCCTAATTTAATGGTATCCATCTCTACATTCAATTGTGCAATTGTCAAACCTTTGTGATGTTTATCAAACATTCCTTCCTCATTTTGCGACAAATCGAACTCAGATAAATCAAATACAAGACATTGTTTTTTAAATTTGATACGGGTAAAAGGACGTGCCTCCCGAGTTTGTGGATCTTGAGTTTCTTCACTATACGTATACCCATCTTGAAGATTAAATATTAAATATCGTTCATCTTTGGATATTTCCATACTCCCTGTTTTTGACATAGTTACTCGCACATTACCTTGCTTATCGGTATGATCGTAAATTTGCACATCTTTTAATACATGTCCATCCTCTTCTTTTTGTCCCAAACGAATTACGTAGCCTTCCAATTTATTATAATACTCACCTTCCCGAATATTGATAGCAGGTTTTTTTGTACGAATTTCGTAATATATTTTTCTATAATTTTTATACGCATTAGGAACTGCATAATTCGCAAAATAAAAAGCAATACCACATACCAAAACACAAGCAATCACCAAAGGGCGCATAGCTTTACGCAAAGAAATACCTGCGGCTTTCATTGCCACTAATTCATAATGTTCTCCCAAATTTCCAAAAACCATCAATGAAGATAACAATACAGCCAAAGGAAGCGCCATAGGCACCATGGTCCAACTCGCATAAAACATAAACTGAGCAATAGTACCCAAATCTAGCCCTTTCCCAACTAAATCATCTACATATTTCCACAGAAATTGCAAAAGCAAAATAAATAAAGCTATAAAAAAAGTCAACAATAAAGGACCTATGAATGATTTTAAAAGTAAGACATTTAATTTTTTCATGCGTAATTTTTTTTTAAAAATTTCAAGTTTGTATGAAATGTACCTAAAGTTGTTTTCATATTTCTTGATGAACATTTTAGCTCTGTTCGTGTATCATCTCCAATAAATTTAATATAATAGAGGATCTATATTCAATATTTTGGGTCGCCAAACACTTGTTTTTCGCTGTACTTCCTTAAAAGGCAATAAAACAGCGGCAGCGGCCAAAAAACTCCCTCCCACAATCCATGTTTGTGCAGAGGTAGTCGGATGTCTATCATTGATGCCATTATTAATTGCATCTAAGACTATATAACCCGCACCTGCCACCGCACTAGCCGACCCTAAAACAAGGCAAGTGGACAAAGATTTATAATAACTAACTATATTTTTGATCAAAATTCTTTGTCCAGCAATAATCAACATTGTATCATTAATATAATTCAAACTACCTTTTATTTTTTGTCCTTGTACTGTTTTTATTTTCAATGTAGACCCTATTGAATACATGCTCCGCTTAGATGCGTTTTTGGAAAAGACAAGCACTTTAATAACTTGACCTTCCTTCAAAGATCTATTATCAAAAGTTTGTGCATATCCATTGGCACAACTTATCAAGAAGAAACTTACTAGTAACAATAGAATTGTTTTCATCTGATTTATATTTTCCACTGTTTAATTTGAGCTTCTAGCACTTTTATTTTTTGCTCTGCATCTTGCTTTTTGTTTTTTTCATTCTCAAGCACTTTGGCAGGGGCGCCAGAAACAAATTTATCATTGCTTAATTTTTTCAATACGGATTGCAAAAAACCTTGTAAATAAGCAATTTCAGTTTTTGCCTTTTGTATTTCAACTTCCACATCTACATTTTGACCCAAAGGCACAAAAAACTCGGTGTTTTTAACCACAAAAGTTAGCGATTGCGCCATTTTCTCATCGGTATAAGAGAGAGAGTCAATATTGCATAATTTGCTTACAATACCATCAAATAAAATATTTGCCTTTTCATTCAAATTTTTCTTTATATACAATTGAATCGGAATTTTATTTGCAATATTTTTTTCGTTTCGGATACTGCGAATCGCCATTATCACGGCCTGTACATTTTCAAATTGGATAAGTAATTGCTCATCATATTTCGATTTCTCCACTTGCGCCTGCATCATCAGACTTTCGCCTTCTTTTCGTTCAGCTAAAATATGCCATACTTCTTCCGTAATAAAAGGAATAAACGGGTGCAATAGGTGCATTATTTTTTCAAAGAACCCTAAAGTTGCTTTGTACGTTTGAGAATCGATAGGTTGTTGATAGGGTGGTTTTACCATTTCTAAATACCAAGAACAAAAATCATCCCATACCAATTTGTAAGAAGTCATTAGGGCATCGCTCAAACGATATGCCGTATAATGTTCTTCAATTTGTTGTACAGCCTGTGCAAGTTTGGCATCAAACCAAGCGATGGCTACTTGCGAGGATTGAGGCTGCTCAAATTCAGTAGGAGTCCAAGTTTTCAATAAACGTAGCGCATTCCAAATTTTATTGCAAAAATTACGTCCTTGTTCACACTGCGACTCATCAAAAGGCAAATCATTACCCGCAGGGGAAGTAAGCAACATTCCCACACGTACACCATCTGCGCCATATTTTTCAATTAATTGTATAGGATCAGGTGAATTACCTAGGGATTTCGACATTTTACGACCTAATTTATCTCGTACAATACCTGTTAAATACACATTTTTAAATGGCACTTCTTTACGATAATTTAAACCAGCCATAATCATACGAGCGACCCAAAAAAACAAAATTTCAGGAGCGGTAACCAAATCATTCGTGGGATAATAATACGCAATTTCCTTATTTTGAGGATGACGAATTCCATCAAAAACAGCCATAGGCCACAACCAAGAAGAAAACCAAGTATCCAATACATCCTCATCCTGCTTTAAATCTTGTAATTGATAATTTTCCGTAGGATATTTTTCTTTGGCAATTTGTAAGGCCGCTTCTTTACTTTTGGCCACTACATATTCTCTGTTTGGTAGATAATACGCAGGAATACGATGTCCCCACCAAAGTTGACGAGAAATACACCAATCTCTCACATTTTCCATCCAATGACGATACGTATTTTTGAATTTTGCAGGATAAAAAGCAATGGTATCTTGCATACGTAAAAACCATTGCATAGACAATTTAGGTTCTATTACGGCATCAGTACGTTCAGAACACCCAATATTATTAGTATAAGCCTCTTCTTTTTCCAATAAATTAGCCGCAGCTAAATCGTTGACTATGGTTTTGCGAACTACAAAACGATCTTGCCCCACATACATACCCACAACATCATTGATCGTACCATCATCATTAAAAATATTAATCGAATCTAATTTATGCTTAATGCCCAAATTATAATCATTAATATCATGTGCTGGAGTCACTTTCAAACAAGCGGTTCCAAAATCCATATCCACATATTCATCCATAATAATAGGCACTTCTCTGCCTACCAAAGGCACAATCACTTTTTGTCCTTTTAAATATGAATAACGGGTATCTTGAGGGTGAACACATACGGCCGTATCGCCCAAAATAGTTTCAGGACGCGTGGTTGCTACTACTATATATTTTCCTTCCTGTCCTACTATCGGATAACGCAAATAATATAGTTTGCTTTGTACTTCTTTATAAATAACCTCTTCATCTGATAAAGCCGTTTGCGCTTTGGGATCCCAATTCACCATCCGCACACCGCGATAAATTAAACCTTTCGTATACAAATCGACAAACACGTCCAAGACCGATTCACTCAAAGTAGGATCCATCGTAAATTGAGTCCGCTTCCAATCACAAGAAGCGCCTAATTTTTTGAGTTGTTCTAGGATAATTCCGCCATGTTTTTCTTTCCACTCCCAAGCATATTTAAGAAATTCTTCTCGAGAAAGATCTTTTTTATCAATTCCATCGTCTTTGAGTTTAGCCACGACTTTGGCTTCCGTAGCAATAGAAGCATGATCAGTACCTGGCACCCAACACGCATTTTTGCCTTGCATTCGCGCTCTACGTACCAACACATCTTGAATCGTATTATTAAGCATGTGACCCATGTGTAGAACGCCCGTTACATTAGGTGGTGGAATCACCACACTATACGCCTCTCTCTCATCAGGTTCGGAATGAAAAAAATCATGTTCCAACCAATATGCATACCACTTATCTTCTATTTCTTTAGGACTATATTTTTCCGCTATGTCTTTTTTTCCAATCATGGATTTTATATATTATTACAAACAACAAAGGTACGATTTTTTTGGAATTGAGCAAAGCATAAAAAAAGGATAATCAAAATTTTGACTATCCTTTTTTTTGATTGATTTTTTTGATTTTAGAGCTAAGTTTCCCTTTTTTATTTCCTATTTATTTTCACTTTCAAAAAATTTATTTTTTTCTATCAACACAACTAGAGCATCCACAGCCAGTTCTTCTGGAATATTTTTTTGCACACATTCTTTTCCTTTATACAAATGCACTAAGCCCTCTCCAGCTCCAATATAACCAAAATCAGCATCCGCCATTTCTCCAGGTCCATTGACAATGCAACCCATAACTGCAATTTTGAGACCTGCCAAATGTTGTGTTTTTGCTTTGACCTCTTGTAAAGCTTTTTGAATATTATATTTTGTACGACCACAAGAAGGACAGGCTATAAACTGTGCCTTATAGGCTCGTCCCCCTGAAGCTTGTATGATTTGCTGCGCTACTTCTATTTCATTTACGGGATCCTCTGTCAAAGAAACACGAATGGTATTTCCTATCCCATCCATCAACAAGGAGCCTATACCCATCGCAGACAAAATGCGTCCTTCATTTCCATTTCCAGCTTCTGTTACTCCCAAATGCAAAGGATAAGCATATCCTTTAACTTGCATGCTTTTCACGAATAAACGCACAGCATCGGTCATAGTTTTCACATGACTTGCTTTAAGAGAAATAAGCAAATCATTAAAATTTTCTTCTCTGCAAATTTCGATAAATTCCATAGCTGAAGCCACCATACCTTCGGGTGTATTTCCATAACGAGATACGATACGCTCCGATAAGGATCCATGGTTCACTCCTATACGTATTGCAGTTTTATTTCTTTTACAAATATGTAAAAGAGGAGCTAATTTTTCATGAATTTTCAATAAAGCCTCTACTTGCTCTTGTTCTGTAAATTGAAATTTTCCACTATTTTTATCGGTATAATTGCCAGGATTTATTCTTACTTTTTCAACTATACCTGCTGCGATTTCTGCCGCTTGAGGCATATAATGGATATCGGCTATCAAAGGAAGCGTATAGCCACTTTGTAGCAATTGCGTTTTGATATTGGCTAAATTATATGCTTCTTTATTCCCTGGAGCAGTAATACGTACCATTTCACAACCTGCATCGGCCAAAGCTTTGACTTGTTCTACCGTTGCAAGCGTGTTCATAGTATCGGTGTTGGTCATAGACTGTATACGTACAGGCTCTTTCCCTCCTACTAATAAATTACCAATACGAATCGTGTTTGAAATATAAGGCGTTTCCATCTCTATTTTTTTTGCAAATGTACAAAATAAAAAGAAAAAGAGCTGTTCTATATTTACGAACAACTCTTTTTCTTTAGAAAACAGGGAGCAAAGACTCGCTATTTGAAATGTTTTAGGTATCGCTATTCTAAACTAACGTACCGATAATTTATAGGTTTTAATATTATTTGCATCAAATAATCGAACCATATAAATTCCTTGCTGAGGCGTTTTAAAATTATAGGTCCCCGAAACTGTAACACTTTCTATAATCCGTCCCATCACATCTATCACCTGAAGTTTGGTATTAGATTGTAAACCATCCATATATATACTACCTTCCTTTACATACATTTTTACCGAAGCAAATTGATCTTGCTCAATGTTGACTTCTTTTTTAAATTCGGCAAATAAAGTTAAGTCTGACACTAAGGCAAATGTATATACAGAGTCGGTAGAAACTACCTTATCCCCATTTTTCCAAGCAACAAAACTAGCAATTTTAGGCGTAGGAATAGCCACTATGGTAACTAGGGCACTATCTTTAAAACTTCCACCTCCTCTAACTGTACCTAGAGTAGAATCGTTTGTTTTTACTGTCAACAACCGTTGTAGAGATGCTTCTTTAAAATTTGCTTTTAAATTACGGGCTTGAGAGATTAGAAAACTGTAGACCGTATCTTTGGATACTACAATGTCATTTTCGGTCCAATTGGCAAATTCATAGGGTGCATTTGCCATTGCTTTAACCTCTACTGTAGAAGCTGAATCATATATTCCTTCACCACTTACCGTACCCATTGCTGCATTATTTACACTAAGATCTACTTTATATTTAGTTTTGGCTTTTATCGCTTTTAAACAAAAATCATCTACCCGTATACTTGAAAATTCAGGATTTTTAGTCATATAGTTAAGGCCCACATAATAGGACTTGTTTTCAGAGACCATAAATTCTGTTTTTATCTCTCTCCAAGTGGTATATGCAAACACTTTTTCTTTAGCAACTTTGAGATCCGCAGTTTTAAAACTTCCAGGAGTTCCTAAAGTATTGACTCCAATTGAAAATGTAGGATTATTTTTATTAACTCCTTGTCCACCATATTTTACCCAAAGAGAAATCTCATACACACTGTCTGCCGATAAGGTAATACAAGAACTTGTAAACCAAGCATTCGTAGCGGAACCTATACCTATTCCTTCTAAACATCCTTTATCTCGCCCTATACTGTCTTCCAATATGGACCATTCGCCTCCTGTTTGCGTATTTGCGGTTATATCTTTCCAATTACCTAAGGTGCTCTTATTTGTAAAACTAGCCATCACAGGGGTATTTAAAGGATAGTAACTCACTACTTTTCCTGAATCGAAAATTGCATAAGCTGGAATTGGCAATTTAACATACCGATCTCCTTCTTTGTATTCAATAGTTACATCAAATGTATATACACCTTCTTCCGATAAGTCAAAAGAAGAAGGGAATGTATAGGTTGTAAGCTCATCCGACGACATTCTCGCTTTCATTTTAATTAAGCTAGTAGCTTTTTTTTCTATACGTTTTCCGCCTTCTTTGATATAGCCTATACATGTACGTATAGAATCATTGTAAACTTGATAACCTGCATTGGAAAAATTAAGCCTTACGGAATCGGTGGCAGTAAGTCCACAGGCAGATACAGGAAGATTAATTGATCGTACATCTAAACGATGAGGAGTCATTTTAGTCACACTCATCGACCATATTGCCAAAGGCGTTCTTTTTCCTCCTGCCACAATAGGCGTAATTTGATGGAAACCGATATTTTGAACACCTGAATTTATAGGCGTAAAATCAAGGATTACTTTTGTAGGATACGATGCAAAAACAGAATCGGTACGCAAAGTGATTTTTTCAGACAATACTTGAGTCATACTTTCGGGATTAACACCACTACCCAACTTCACTTCCATATCAAAATTCTTATCAAAAGAAACATAGACCATCTCTATTCTATAGGGAACTCCAGCTTCTAAATCTAAACAATCAGAAAACAACCATTGGTTGTTTGCGTCATCCGCATTGGTACTCGCAGGTTTCCACAAAATACTTTGTAAAGTTCGGTAATTACCCGACAATAGTACGGTAGACGTATCATCCAACGACCAGCCCCCCGTAGCTGGAGCATAAGCAGCAGGATAAGCTGTGGTCATACCCAAATAGGGCATCGTGCCAGGTAAAGCTGGCGAAGGAAATGAAAAAGCATATCGTACATCTCCCGCATTTTGTTCACTAGCAATATCCTCCCCAGGATTGCGCACAATTAGGTTGGATTGATTATTGTAAATCCAATTGTCTTTATCCCAAACAATCCAAGCACGTACACGATGTTGAGCGCCTATACTTCCTAAATTTATAAAATTTGCTTCACTACCCTTAGGGGCCAAATAGGCTAATTCGATTTCCCCTCCCGCAGGTATAGAACTTATACTCCCAAAATCCAATTTAGATTCTATGGTATCTCCATCTATGTATGTGTTTCCCCATACATATTCGGGTTTATCAATTGAATAATATACCTTAAAATTAGCAGAGGTATTGACCGCTTGCGAACTCAAATTTTTAATTTTCAAGTTCACGACTGCCTTTGACATATCACAAGAAGACACAAACGACATACTGCTGATAGTTAAATCATTCGTCCAAGGCTCTTCTACTTTTCCCCAAACATTCATTGCCAAGGATAAACCTTCTTGATTTTCTTGTTTCATTCTAGTGGCATCTTTTCCTTGATAATCCAAAGTAAATGCTTCTCCCGAATAAGGGATTTCACTATTATAAGCCAACGAACGTATCGCTCCAAAGCGCGTATTGGTGTCATTTTCATAGGAAGATTTAAGGAGATACGCAATATAATATTCACCATGAGGTAAACGAATTTGAGGCAAAACTGCCGTGATCGTAAACAATTTACAAGTATCTTCAAATTTCCATAAAATTCTATTTTTCTCGTATAAATAGCGTTCTGCATAACGGATTTTGGTAGAAACTGTGTGGAAAGCACATTTTTGTGTCAAGGAATCTCCGCCCCAAACAATTATGCTATTTTTAGCAAATGGTTCTCCTTTCCAAATTTGTATTTGCAAAGAATCTAACTGAGGTTCTTGATAGCCTATTCGGATTTCATTATAATTAGCATCATTATATTTTAATTGCTTAGTGCTCATATAAAATTGCACAGAATCTAATACCCAGGCTCCATCTTTCACATTCAATTGATCGGCCACCCCTTTTTTAATTTGAGAAGAATAGGTAATTTGTTGGGAAGCATTATAGGTTTTCATCCACATATCATGCACAAAAAAATCAGCCTTTTCCCCCTTGGCTGTATCTACTAAAACACCTAAATGATTGGCTCCTTTAATGGGACGATTTACCAATAACTGGCTTTGTTGAGCATTGAGTTGTGAAATGCAAAAAAAGAATCCCACAATCCATCCACTTGATAATACTAATTTTTTCATATATAAATAATTTTAACAAATAAGTTTTATGGAACTCACATGAAGTTATTTTCGTACCTTTGGGTATGTTTTTGCTTATGCGCGTTTCATCGTTTTATTTTTTGGTTTTGTATAGCAAAGTTAGCTTTTTTTTTATATCTACCCAAATTATTTAAAAACAAAAAAGATATACTAACTATCAAATGTTTAAAATTATTTATTATTTCTCTGAATCTCATCAAAAAAAACGATTATTTTGTATTTTTATTGTAAATTGTTCCATTTTAATTATTAATACACAATTTAATTTATCATGAATACCTCCAAAATACAAGTCAAACTCATAGCTACTTTAGATAAAATGATGACTCATTTGGAAGAAATCCTTTCATCTAAAAATGAGGTTCCTCTTATTCAAATTGATATTTTAAAACAAAGCACCTGTGATTTTTATCAATTAATTTCCGATTTAGAACACGAACAAACGCAAATTGACAAAACTCGATCTTCTTCAATTACTGCAAACGCAATAAAAAATAACACACAAGCAAGAACCGAAACAGAGGCCTGTCCATCAAGCCTTAATCTCGATACAAATGCACCAATGACCGACACCTGTTTGCAATTTATAAATCAAACAGAAGAACCTTTTCAGCCCGATTTAACTTCCGCCTCTACTTTGCAACCCACAGATGTAACTTCTTCTTTTTTAGATCCAGAACAAGCCAAGACTGAGAAAACAGAGATATACAACTATATGGAGAATAATTCGATATTAAATATTATTCCCAATATAGAAATGCTACATGAAAAGATTGAGGTGGAAGTTGAAACCCATTTAGATCCGAATTTAGAAGTGAATGTTGAAGACCCTCTCGATGCAAATTTAGAGATGAAAATTGAAACCTCTCTAGATACAAACTTAGAGGTGGAAGTTGAAACCCATTTAACTCCGAATTTAGAAGTGAATGTAGAAGACCCTCTCGATACAAATTTAGAGATGGAAATTGAAACCTCTCTAGATACAAACTTAGAGATGGAAGTTGAAAACCATTTAACTCCGAATTTAGAAGTGAATGTAGAAGACCCTCTCGATACAAATTTA
>JAVVPL010000048.1:13416-14363 GCA_036655775.1 Bacteroidales bacterium
ACCTCTCTAGATACAAACTTAGAGATGGAAGTTGAAAACCATTTAACTCCGAATTCAGAAGTGAATGTTGAAGACACTCTCGATACAAATTTAGAGATAGAGTTTGATCTAGCTAATTTTGATGAATTTTCAGATCCATTGTTTTGGAATAAACAAGAAAAAGAAGAGGTAGAAGCTCAAAAAATATTACAAGAAGCTGAAACTCAAAAAATGTTTATTGAGGAATTTGGCGAACCTGAATTATTTGTAGCTAGCATGGCTGAATTATCAAAATCAACCCCAAAGTCCTCTACAGCTATGCCCCACACGACACATTTGCTTAATCGTCTCAAAACTATGAATGAGTCTAACAAATCTCAAAATACGCAAGAAAACATCAACAATCCTTTAGATATTTTCTCTTCACTCCAAACCATCGCTGACAAATATAATAATACGACACAAACTATTAACGATCAAGCATCCACAGAACAACATTCAACACTCAATTTCGCGGCTGAAAAAAGCAATATCAGCGATCTTAAATCAGCAATCGGGATCAACGAAAAATTTTTATTTATCAACGACTTATTTAAAGGGAATATGAAAGAATGCACCGATATGATTTTACAACTCAATGAAGCCGAAAATATCGAAAAAGCTTTTGAAATTCTCACACCTATAAAAGAAAAATATCATTGGGAGGAAATGTCTCTAGCCTATGTCACTTTGATGGATTTTGTAGCTCGTCGTTTTCACTCCTAAGTAAACCCGCTCTATATGCAAACGACCTCTCATATTTTATTATTTTTTGGGTCCTTCAATCCAATTCACAAAGGACATTTATTTTTGGCCAAAACAGCTATAGAACAGTATCATTTTGATGAAGTTTGGTTTGTTTTATCGCCTCTCAATCCTTTTAAACAGGCGACACATCTATTATCTGAAAAAGATCGAATGCAAATGAT
>JAVVPL010000049.1:0-14345 GCA_036655775.1 Bacteroidales bacterium
TCAAGGGTAGAATAGCGGTCTCCAAAACCGTTGATGGGAGTTCGAATCTCTCTGTTCCTGCATAAAAAAAATATTCATTATGTCAAAGATAGTAAATTACGTCAAATGCAGCTACGATGAATTGATGCACAAAGTATCGTGGCCTACCTATGCAGAGTTACAAAACAGTGCAGTTGTAGTATTCGTTGCATCACTCATTATTGCGTTAGTCGTTTTCTTAATGGATATGATTGGTGGTGCTCATCCCGATATGGCTTGGAAAGGCATATTAGGTTATATTTACAGCATCTTAAGTTAAAAAATGAATCAAAACCCATCAAAGATTTTTAGAACGTAGCTTCCATACGTTTAAAGAAAATTGAAGGGGAATTGTGTTTCTATATTATTTAAATAATTTTCAGCAATTTCGAGCTATGAGCGAACAAGTGAAAGACTGGTATGTGGTCCGTTCCGTCAGTGGAAAGGAAAAAAAAGTCAAGGAGTACCTTGATAGTGAAATCAACCGATTGAACTTGAAGGATTACATCTCGCAAGTGCTTATACCAACGGAAAGAGTATATTCAATTAGAAATGGTAAAAAAGTGAGTTTAGAACGCTCTTATTTACCAGGTTACATTTTGGTTGAGGCTTTTTTAGATGGTGAAATTCAACACATTATCAAAAACATTCCGAATGTATTAGGTTTCTTGGGATCTCAAGGTGAAGCTGTTCCAATACGTCCTTCCGAAGTGAGTAGAATCCTCGGGAAAATGGATGAATTGGCCGACCAATCAGAAGAAATTTTGGAACCTTTTATTGTTGGAGAGCCCGTAAAAGTAATTGACGGACCTTTTAACAATTTTTCGGCTGTAATAGAAGAGGTGAACGAAGAAAAGAAAAAGTTGAAAGTCATGGTTAAAATTTTTGGACGTAAAACTCCTGTTGAATTAAATTTTATTCAAGTCGAAAAAGAATAGTAGAACATTCATAGAGAAAGTGAAAACAATCTCTAAACTGTTACACATTATAAACAAAACAGTACAATGGCAAAACAAATTAGCGCATTAATCAAGTTACAAATCAAAGGTGGGGCTGCGAATCCTTCTCCTCCTGTAGGTCCAGCATTGGGTGCTAAGGGTGTTAACATTATGGAATTTTGCAAACAGTTTAACGCTCGTACGCAAGATATGGCAGGGAAAATTGTTCCTGCAATTATCACCGTATATGCAGATAAATCGTTTGATTTCGTTGTTAAAACTCCTCCCGTAGCTATTCAGTTAATGGAAGTCCTCAAATTGAAGAAAGGTTCTGCTGAACCTAACAGAGATAAAGTGGCTTCAATTACTTGGGAACAAGTGAAAGTTATAGCTGAATCTAAAATGCCAGACTTAAATTGCTTTACCGTAGAGTCTGCCATGAAAATGGTGGCTGGAACAGCAAGAAGTATGGGGATTACGGTATCAGGTGAAATGACTGTAGCCTAACAAATTGAGTGTGAAAACTCAGCATTAATAAATTAAATAAACAACAATCAATGGCAAAAATATCTAAAAAAAGAAAAGAAGCTTTAGCCAAAGTCGAAAAAGACAAAGTATATTCTCTAGAAGAAGCTGTAAAGCTTGTCAAAGAGATTACCTTTACTAAGTTCGATGCTTCTATAGATTTGGATGTGCGTTTGGGTGTTGACCCTCGTAAAGCGAATCAAATGGTTCGTGGAACTGTTTCTTTACCTCATGGTACAGGAAAAGTTGTAAGAGTGTTAGTACTTTGTACTCCAGATAAAATAGAAGAAGCAAAAGCAGCCGGAGCCGATTACTACGGATTAGAAGAATACGTAGACAAGATTAAAGGCGGTTGGACGGACGTTGACGTTGTTATTACTATGCCAAGCGTAATGCCTAAAGTAGGTGCATTGGGAAAAATATTAGGCCCTCGTGGTTTGATGCCCAATCCTAAAACAGGTACAGTAACCATGGAAGTGGGTAAAGCTGTTCAAGATGTAAAGGCTGGTAAAATCGACTTCAAAGTAGATAAGTTTGGTATTATACATGCAGGGGTAGCAAGAGCTTCTTTTCCTCAAGAAAAGATCCTAGACAATGCTCGTGAAGTATTACAAGCGATTATCAAATTG
Organism: Bacteroidales bacterium; assembly: GCA_036655775.1. Lineage (GTDB taxonomy): Bacteria > Bacteroidota > Bacteroidia > Bacteroidales > P3 > JAVVPL01. Next base: position 2,111 of record JAVVPL010000049.1, read on the forward strand.
AAACCTACTGCAGCTAAAGGACAATACATGAAAAGTGTATATCTTTCAAGCACAATGAGTGTAGGTATTTCAATTGATCCAAAATCTATTTAGTCAAATAAAAATTCAATCTGGTAAATTAATCAAGGTATGAGAAAAGAAGAAAAAAGTCAAGTAATTGATGCGGTTTCCGAGCAAATAGCTTCAAAATCGTATCTCTACGTTACCGACGTTACGGGTTTAAACGCAGAGAGTACGAATAAATTGAGAAGAGCTTGTTTCAGAAAAGGTGTCAAATTAATTGTAGTAAAAAATACCTTACTTAAAAAAGCCTTAGAAAAAACGGGTAAAGATTATTCCGAATTGTTTGATACGTTGAAGGGAACTTCAGCTATAATGCTTTCGGACATAAACAATGATCCCGCAAAATTGATTAAAGAATTTAGAGCAACCTCAGACAAGCCTATCCTTAAAGGGGCGTATGTAGAAGAATCCTTCTATATTGGCGACGATCAGTTAGAGTCTTTAGTTCATATCAAATCTAAGAACGAATTAATCGGTGATATCATAAGTATGTTACAATCGCCTATGCAAAATGTAATGAGTGCCCTTCAATCGGGTAGCAATACAATTGCAGGAGTTGTAAAAACATTATCAGAAAGACCCGAATAAGGTATTTAAAAAAAAAATTATTTTAGGAACCATTAAAAAAAATTAATACAATGGCAGAGATCAAAGCTTTAGCAGAACAATTAGTAAATTTAACCGTTAAGGAAGTAAAAGAATTAGCCGATATTTTGAAAGAAGAATACGGTATTGAACCAGCAGCCGCAGCTGTTGCAGTAGCCGCTCCTGCAGCCGCAGGTGCCGCAGTAGAAGAAAAAACCGCTTTTGATGTTATCTTAAAAGCAGCTGGTGCTAACAAATTAGCTATCGTCAAATTAGTAAAAGAACTTACAAGTTTAGGTTTGAAAGAAGCTAAAGAATTAGTAGATGCAGCTCCAAAACCTTTGAAAGAAGGCATTTCCAAAGATGAAGCAGAAGCATTGAAAAAACATTTAGAAGAAGCTGGTGCTGAAGTAGAAGTAAAATAATTACTTCTTTTAGACGGGGAGTTTAACCGCTCCGCTAAGAAAAGGAACATGACTTTTGTTTAAAAAGTCGTGTTCCTTCTTTTGCGTTTCTATTGAAACGTTTTGTTTTTAATTTGAATTCTAACTAAAATCGTACTACCTTGTCATCTAAAACAATTAAAAAAGTAAATTTTGCTTCGACCAGACCGGCGGAGCATGTCGATTTTCTCGATATACAGTTAAAGTCATTTCACGACTTCTTTCAATTGGAAACCAATCCCGAAAATCGTGTTGATGAAGGTTTGTTCAAAGTGTTTGCAGAAAATTTTCCTATTACAGACGCTCGCAATAATTTTGAACTTGAATTTTTGGATTATTTTGTGGATCCTCCACGTTACTCCATAGAGGAGTGTTTGGAACGAGGATTGACATACAGTGTTCCACTGAAAGCCAAGTTAAAACTCTCGTGTACAGATACCGAACACGAAGATTTTAAAGATTTAACTCAGGATGTATACTTAGGAGCAATTCCTTATATGACACCTAGAGGATCTTTTGTTGTAAACGGAGCCGAAAGGGTTATCGTTTCACAATTACACCGTTCACCAGGTGTGTTTTTCGGTACAAGCCATCACTCAAATGGCCAGCAATTATATTCATCGCGTATTATCCCTTTTAAAGGATCGTGGATGGAATTTACTACGGATATCAACAACGTAATGTATGCGTATATTGATCGTAAGAAAAAATTGCCAATTACAACTCTTTTGAGAGCTATCGGTTTTGAAACTGATAAAGATATTCTTGAAATTTTTGATTTAGCCCAAGAAATTAAAGTAAGTAAATCGGGCTTAAAAAAATATATAGGTGCACGTTTAGCTGCACGTGTTGTTCGTTCTTGGATTGAAGACTTCGTGGATGAGGATACAGGAGAAGTAGTTTCTATTGAAAGAACGGAAGTGCTTATTGATAGGGAAACCGAGTTGGAAGAAAAGCACATAGATATGATTGCCGATGCGGGTATTAAAACTATCTTGATACACAAAGATGATAGTGCCACCACGAATGATTGTTCTATTATTTTTAATACATTACAAAAAGATGCGGCTAACAATGCAAAAGAAGCCGTAGAATATATCTATCGTCAATTGCGTAACGCTGAACCACCAGATGAAGAAACCGCTCGTGGTATTATTGATAAATTATTTTTCTCTGATAAGCGTTATGATTTAGGTGAAGTAGGTCGTTATAGAATTAATAAAAAATTAAATCTACATACCTCTTTAGATGTTAGAGTGCTTACCAAAGAAGATATTATCTCAATTATAAAATATTTAATAGAGCTTATTAATTCTCAAACAGATGTGGATGATATTGACCACTTAAGTAATCGTCGTATTCGTACGGTGGGAGAACAATTATATGCTCAATTTGGCGTTGGATTAAATCGAATGGCTCGAACCATACGAGAACGTATGAATGTTCGTGACAATGAGGTGTTTACACCAATGGATTTGATTAATGCCAAAACTTTATCTTCAGTTATTAATTCGTTTTTTGGAACCAATCAATTGTCTCAATTTATGGATCAAACCAATCCCTTGTCGGAGGTTACGCACAAACGTCGTATCTCTGCCTTAGGACCTGGTGGTTTATCGAGAGAGCGAGCTGGTTTTGAAGTGCGAGACGTGCACTATACGCACTATGGGCGTTTGTGTACAATTGAAACTCCTGAAGGTCCAAATATCGGTCTTATCTCTTCTTTGAGTGTTTATGCAACAATTAATAAATTAGGTTTTATTGAAACCCCTTATCATAGAGTTGAAAAAGGTCGAGTTATATTTTCGGAAAAACCTACTTATTTGACTGCTGAAGAAGAAGAAGATAAGATTATAGCGCAAGCTTCTACACCTATTGCCAAAGATGGAACAATTACTTCAGACAAAGTAAAAGCTCGATTTTTAGCTGACTTCCCTATTGTAGACAAAGAACAAGTAAGTTTGATGGACGTTGCACCTAATCAAATTGCTTCCATTGCAGCATCTTTAATTCCCTTTTTGGAACATGATGATGCGAACCGAGCATTGATGGGATCCAATATGATGCGTCAAGCAGTTCCATTGTTAAATCCAGAAGTACCTATTGTGGGAACAGGATTAGAACCCTTTGTTGCGCAAGATTCTCGTGTTTTGATTAATGCGGAAGGGGATGGGGTCGTAACTTATGTGGATGCGGATAGCATTACGATTCGTTATGATATGACCGAACAAGATAAATTATCTAGTTTTGACGATGAACTTAAAACCTATAATTTAATCAAATTCCAACGTACGAACCAAGGTACTTGTGTCAATTTAACCCCCATTGTTCGCAAAGGAGAAAAAGTACACAAAGATCAAGTTTTATGCGAAGGATATGCGACTAAGGGAGGCGAATTAGCGTTAGGTCGAAATTTGATGGTTGCATTTATGCCATGGAAAGGATATAATTTTGAGGATGCGATTGTGATTTCCGAACGTGTGGTCAAAGAAGATATTTTTACATCTATTCACGTGGAAGAATATTCATTGGATGTTCGAGATACCAAACGAGGAATGGAAGAATTGACCGATGATATACCTAATGTAAGTCAAGAAGCAACGAAAGATTTAGATTCAACAGGTTTAGTGAGAATTGGAGCCGAAGTAAAAGAAGGCGATATTTTAATAGGAAAGATTACTCCTAAAGGAGAATCCGATCCTACACCAGAAGAAAAATTACTACGTGCTATTTCTGGAGATAAAGCTGGGGATGTTAAAGATGCTTCATTAAAAGTACCTCCTTCAGTACAAGGGGTTGTTATTGGAAAACATTTATATTCAAAAGCAGTTAAAGATCGTAAAACTAAAGCTAAAGACAAAGATATTATCAAAGCTTTAGAAAGAGATTTTTACAAAGAAGCACAAGATCTAAAAAATAAATTAGTTGACAAATTAATGATTATTTTAGGTGCTCAAAAATCCAATGGTGTATATAGCAATTTACATGAGGAATTAATTCCTAAAAAAGCTAAATTTACACAAAAAGCTTTAGCTGTAATTGATTTTCAAAACATTAATCCTGCTGATTGGACGAATGATAGTGATGCCAATACCTTGATCAAAAAATTATTAAATAATTACAATATTAAATATCGTGAATTATTAGGTCATTTTTCGAGAGATAAGTTTGTAGCAACGGTAGGTGATGAATTGCCTGCAGGAATTGTACAGATGGCCAAAGTCTCCATTGCTAAAAAACGCAAGTTGAAAGTAGGGGATAAGATGGCGGGTCGTCACGGAAATAAAGGGATTGTTGCACGTATTGTACGAGCTGAAGATATGCCATTTTTGGAAGATGGAACTCCCGTTGACATTGTTTTAAATCCATTAGGGGTGCCATCTCGTATGAACTTAGGTCAAATTTACGAAACAGTATTAGGTTGGGCTGGACAAAAATTAGGTTTGCAATTTGCTACGCCTATTTTTGATGGAGCTACGATAGATCAAATAGATGCCTACACCAAAGAGGCAAATGTACCTTTGTATGGGCGCACCTATTTGTATGATGGAGGAACAGGAGAACGTTTCGACCAACCTGCAACCGTAGGTTTTATCTATATGATTAAACTTCATCACATGATTGATGATAAAATGCACGCTCGTTCCATAGGACCTTATTCACTCATTACACAACAACCTTTGGGTGGTAAAGCTCAATTTGGGGGACAACGTTTTGGGGAAATGGAAATTTGGGCTTTGGAAGCTTTTGGGGCAGCTAATGTTCTTCAAGAGGTTCTAACTATAAAATCCGATGATGTGGTGGGACGTGCAAAAGCGTATGAAGCAATTGTAAAGGGTGAAAACATGCCTATTCCTGCTATTCCAGAATCTTTTAATGTCTTAGTAAATGAATTAAGAGGTTTAGGTTTAGAAATCACTTTTACAAAATAGCTATCGTAAGCACAAAGGTGTTTATTTTATATTTATTTAACATTCAATTTAACAACATATATGGCGCTAAAAAAAGACACACCGATAACTGTCGATTTTAATAAAATCACGGTTAGCTTAGCTTCTCCTGAAACAATTTTAGAAAGATCGCGAGGAGAAGTTGTGAAGCCCGAGACCATTAATTATCGTACTTACAAACCTGAAAGAGATGGTTTATTTTGCGAAAGAATTTTTGGACCGACCAAAGATTGGGAATGCCATTGCGGAAAATATAAACGTATTCGTTACCGTGGTATTGTCTGTGATCGTTGTGGGGTAGAGGTTACGGAAAAAAGAGTACGTCGTGAGCGTATGGGGCACATTCAATTGGTAGTTCCTGTGGCTCACATTTGGTTTTTTCGTTCCTTACCAAACAAGATAGGTGCTTTATTGGGTATACAAACCAAGAAATTGGAAACCATCATTTATTACGAAAAATATGTCGTAATAAACCCAGGAGTAAAAAAAGAAGATGGTATTGAATTTATGCAATTTTTGTCAGATGAAGAATATTATGCAATTATAGATTCTCTCCCTGCCGAAAATCAAATGCTTCCAGATGAAGATCCCAATAAATTTGTGGCCAAAATGGGAGGCGAAGCATTGTATGATTTATTGTCACAATTAGATTTAGATGCTCTTTCGTATGAATTAAGAGATAAAGCCAATAAGGAAACCTCTCAACAACGTAAACAAGAAGCTTTAAAACGTTTAAATGTAGTGGAAGCTTTTAGGGATGCACAAACGCGTATGGAGAATCGTCCAGAGTGGATGGTTATGCGTGTAATTCCTGTAATTCCACCTGATTTACGTCCTTTGGTGCCATTGGATGGAGGGCGTTTTGCTACGTCCGATTTAAATGATTTATATCGTCGAGTGATCATACGTAACAATCGTTTAAAAAAATTGATAGAAATCAAAGCCCCAGATGTAATCATGCGAAATGAAAAACGTATGCTTCAAGAGGCTGTCGACTCTCTATTTGATAATTCTCGTAAAGCTCGTTCGGTGAAGAATGATGGCAATAGAATGCTAAAATCTTTATCGGATAGTTTAAAAGGAAAACAAGGTCGTTTTCGTCAAAACCTTTTAGGTAAACGTGTCGATTATTCTGGTCGTTCAGTTATTGTTGTAGGACCCGAATTGAAGCTTAATGAGTGTGGTTTACCTAAAGAAATGGCTTCAGAATTATTTAAGCCATTTATTATTCGCAAAATGCTTGAAAGAGGAATTGTGAAAACCGTAAAATCAGCTAAAAAAATTGTAGAACGAAAAGAACCTGTGGTTTGGGATATACTTGAAAATATATTAAAAGGACATCCTGTAATGCTTAACCGTGCGCCAACACTTCACCGTTTGGGTATTCAAGCTTTTCAACCAAAATTAGTTGAAGGTAAGGCAATGCGTTTACACCCATTGGTTTGTACTGCGTTTAATGCCGACTTTGATGGTGACCAAATGGCCGTTCACGTGCCTCTAGGTAATGCTGCCATTTTGGAAGCTCAATTGTTGATGTTAGCTTCTCATAATATATTAAATCCAGCTAATGGTGCACCCGTAACGGTGCCTTCACAAGATATGGTTTTGGGTCTTTATTATCTTACCAAAGGTCGTAAATCGGAAGGAGATGATAAAGTAAGTGGCGAAAATGCCATTTTCTATTCTCCCGAAGAGGCTATCATTGCTTATAATGAAAAAAGAGTAGATATGCATGCTTGGGTAAAATTGCGTAGAACCGAGTATGATGAAGAGGGCAATATTACGAAAGTAGAATTAGTAGATACAACCGTAGGTCGTATTTTGTTTAATCAAATTGTACCTCCTGAATATGGGTATATTAATGAACTTTTAACCAAAAAATCATTACGTGATATCATTGCTAGTATTTTAAAAGAAACAGGAACTGCAAAAGCGGCTCAATTCTTAGATGATATTAAAGATTTAGGATACCAAACTGCTTTTAGAGGAAGTTTATCTTTTAATTTAGGAGATGTAATTATTCCTGCAGTGAAAGAAGAACTTATTCGCAAAGCAAATAGCGATGTGGATGAAGTGGTGAATAATTACAATATGGGTTTTATCACAAATAATGAAAGATACAACCAAATTATTGATATTTGGACACATACCAACTCTAAATTGACCACCACAGTGATGAAACAACTCTCTAGTGACCGTCAAGGCTTTAATCCCGTGTTTATGATGTTGGATTCTGGAGCCCGTGGTTCTAAAGAACAAATTCGACAACTTTGTGGAATGCGTGGATTGATGGCAAAACCTCAAAAATCGGGCGCTACTGGAGGCGAAATTATTGAAAATCCAATTTTGTCAAACTTTAAAGAAGGTCTTTCGGTACTTGAATATTTTATTTCTACGCACGGGGCTCGTAAAGGTTTGGCCGATACGGCTCTAAAAACAGCCGATGCTGGATATTTAACACGTCGTTTAGTGGATGTGGCGCAAGATGTAATTATTTCAGAAGAAGATTGTCATACGCAAAGAGGTTTAACAGCCACTGCGCTTAAGAAAAACGAAGAAATAGTAGAAACCTTGTATGAACGTATTTTGGGACGTACCGCTTTGGTGGATGTATATCATCCTCAAACCCAAAAATTGATCGCAAAAGCAGGACAACAATTAACCGAAGAAATTGCGCGAGAAATTGAAGAATCGCCTATTGAAGAAGTTGAAATTCGTTCTGTACTTACTTGTGAATCTCGTCACGGTGTTTGTGCTAAATGTTATGGTCGCAACTTGGCAACTAGTAAAATGGTACAAAAAGGCGAAGCCGTTGGTGTTATTGCTGCACAATCTATTGGAGAACCAGGTACGCAGTTAACCTTACGTACATTCCACGTGGGTGGGGTTGCTGGAGGAAATGTGGGTTCAAGCTCACGTATAGAATCCAAGTATGATGGCATTTTAGAAATAGATGAATTACGTTCAGTTCAATATACAAATGACGATGGTTTAGCTTATGAAGTAGTGATTGGTCGTTCTGCCGAAATGCGAATTATTGATAAAAATACGCGTATCAGTTTAATGTCTGCCAATATTCCTTATGGAGCTTCCTTGTACTGTAAAAATAATGCAGAAATTAAGGCAGGAACACTGATTGCCGATTGGGATCCTTATAATGCCGTTATTATCTCTGAAGTTTCTGGTAAATTATCTTTCCAAAATATTATTGAAAATGTTACTTTCCGCGTAGAGTCTGATGATCAAACGGGTTATAAAGATAAAGTAATTATAGAGTCTCGTCAAAAATCTAAAAATCCATCCATAGATATTCTCTCAGCCGAAGGTGAAGTCATAAAGATTTATGATATTCCAGTAGGCGCACACGTGGTAGTGGATGATCGCAAAAAAATTAAGGCAGGCGAAATCTTGGTAAAAATTCCTCGTTCATTTGGTAAATCGGGTGATATCACGGGAGGTTTACCTCGTATTACAGAATTATTTGAAGCCAGAAATCCTTCGGATCCCGCTATTGTAGCTGAAATTGATGGTATTGTAAGTTTTGGTAAAAAACTTAAACGAGGACATCGAGAAATTATTATCACAGCTAAAACGGGAGATATGAAATCGTATTTGATTCCTACTTCCAAACAAATTTTGGCACAAGAAAACGACTATGTGAAGGCTGGAATTCCTTTATCTGAAGGCGCTATTACCCCTGCAGACATATTGGCTATCAAAGGACCTATTAAAGTGCAGGAATACATTGTGAACGAAGTGCAAGAAGTTTATCGTTTACAAGGGGTAAAAATTAATGATAAACACTTTGAAATTATTGTGCGTCAAATGATGCGTAAAGTTGAAGTGTCCGATCCGGGAGATACTGCTTTCCTTGAAGGAGAGTTGGTCAATAAAATTGATTTCTTGCTTGCCAATGATGAAATTTTTGGACAAAAAGTGGTAGTTGATGCCGCTGAATCTGAAAATGTACAGGCAGGTCAAATTATGACGGCTAGAAAATTGCGAGATGAAAATTCAATTTTAAGAAGGAAAGGTTTAGATTTAATTGAAGCACGTGATGCAGAACCTGCCACAGGACGTCAAATCCTTCAAGGTATCACCCGAGCTTCGTTACAAGTAAAGAGTTTCTTATCGGCGGCTTCTTTCCAAGAAACAACCAAAGTATTGACAGATGCTGCAATTAATGCAAAAGTAGATTATTTACAAGGTTTGAAAGAAAATGTATTAGTAGGACATTTAATTCCAGCAGGAACAGGTTTAAGTGCTTATAAAGATAACTTAGTATACTCCAAACAAGAGTATGATGAAATTGTAGGAGATAAATCGTAAAAAACATGGAAAACAATCAAAATGAGCAACAAATAAATATCGAGCTTAGTGCTGAGGTTGCCGAAGGTGTGTATTCTAATTTAGCTATTATTACACATTCTCAAGCAGAATTTGTAATTGATTTTATTAGAATGATGCCTGGTGTACCTAAAGCAAATGTAAAGTCACGTATTATTTTAACCCCACAACATGCAAAACGTTTGATGGCGGCTCTTAAAGATAATATTGTTAAATACGAAGCCAAATTTGGTCAGGTCAAAGAACCTGAACATCCCGATGCAATGAAATTTTCTCTTGGGGGAATTCCTTCTGCAGAAGCCTAAAAATAGGGTGCTTTTATAAGCACCCTATTTTTTTGTTAATAACTGTATTTTTTCCAAAAAAAATACGTATATTTGTCCGTAAAAATGAACACAGAAATTATTTCTTATGCATATAGCAATCGCAGGTAATATAGGTTCCGGAAAGACTACTCTCACAGGTCTTTTGGCCAAACATTATAAATGGAAAGCCCAATTTGAAGAGGCCGACGACAATCCATATCTCAACAGTTTCTATGAAGATATGAGACGATGGTCGTTCAATTTGCAAATTTATTTTTTAAATAATAGATTTAGGCAGATTGTGGAAATTCGCAAAAAAGGTAAAAATGTAATTCAAGATAGAACAATTTATGAGGATGCCTACATTTTTGCGCCCAATTTGCATGCAATGGGTTTGATGACTACACGCGATTTTCAAAATTACATTTCTCTTTTTGAACTGATGAACGGTTTTATTGAAGCACCTGATTTATTAATTTATTTAAAAGCAGATGTGCCCACTTTAGTTCGACAAATTCAAAAAAGAGGAAGAGATTATGAAAGTGCAATTCGTTTAGATTATTTAAAAAGTTTGAACGATAGATATGAACTTTGGATCAATACCTATTCACAAGGAAAATTACTTGTTGTCGATGTTGATACCTTGAATTTCACCGATAATCCAGAAGATTTAGGTACTATTATAGAGCGAATAGATGCGGAAATAAATGGTTTGTTTTAGATAACGAACATGAGTAAAACGTAGCCTAGAACGTGAAAATAACCTCCTTGAAGTTGACAAAGTCGACAATTATTCGCTTTTGTAAAGTTCAAAACTATCTTTGGACTCTACTTCAGTTTAACGCAATCGTTTTATGCCCTAGTATTAAAATTATTTACGAATGAAAACACTTGCAATTATTCCCGCACGTTATAACTCAACTCGCTTGCCTGGTAAGCCATTGATGGATATCAAAGGTAAAACCATGATCCAACGCGTTTATGAACAAGTGCAGGCCTGTTCAAAATTGGATTCTATTTGTGTTGCCACCGATGATATGCGTATTTTTACGCATGTACAAAGTTTTGGGGGCAATGTTTGTATGACCTCTTCTGATATTGCCAACGGAACAGCTCGTTGTTTAGCTGCGTTTTCAGTTTTGCAAAAGCAACAAAATATAGAGGCCGATGTGATTGTAAATATTCAAGGAGATGAGCCTTTTATTTCTCCCTTAGCTATTGAAAGTTTGTTGGATTGTTTTGAAAACGACGAAGTAGAAATAGCCACGCTTACAAAAAAAATTCAAAATGTACAACAATTGATGGATCCGAATGTTGTAAAATTGGTGAAGAGTAAAAATAACTGGGCTTTATATTTTTCGCGACAAGCGATTCCTTATAATCGGGCGATAGAAGATAAAAATTTATGGTTGACCCATAGCTTCTATTATAAACATATAGGTTTGTATGCTTATCGTCCACACATTTTAGAACAATTAGTTCAATTGGCACCTTCTTCTTTAGAAGAGGTGGAAAAATTAGAGCAATTGCGTTGGATTGAAAATGATTTTCGTATCTTTGCAAAAGAAACTATGTATGAAAGTATATCGGTAGATACAATGGAAGATTTAGAATATATAATAAAAAACATTGCTTAGAGTTTTTCTAAGTTTTAAATACAGGCACTATGAATATAACAAACTATCTTAAGAAATTTTTTGCAGAAAATAATGTAGAAGCTGCAATTCCAAGTTTAGGCGTTTTTTACCTAGAAAACAAAGACAGTTCTCCTGTACATACTATTTTATTTAAGGAAAAGTTACCCAAAAGCAAAGTTTTTTTAAATTTTGTCGCTTTTGAGGAAAATTTAACAGAGCAAGAAGCCTTAGATGCAATTGAAACCTGGGTAAAAGGTATTCTAAAAGAATTAAAAGCCTCTGGTTTGGTTAATATACCCAATTTGGGAACTTTTGAAATTGTGGAAGGTAAAGTTGAATTTTATCCTTCGCCAGATCAATTTACGGCCGATGATGTTTTCGGTTTGGAAAATCAAGAAACAGACAATAAGGAAGAAGAGATCGAAAAGAAAAAAGTTACAAATTCTCAAGTTCCTTCAATCAAAATGAGTAAAAAAACAAAACGTCATATCGTTTTATACATAGCGATTGTGTTGATTGCCATATTGGTAGTATGGCTTTTGTTGCCTTATATCAATACGTTTATTTCCAAAGCTTCTTCTCCTAAAGCTCCTGTTGAGATAAATTTAGGTGAACCTCAAGCCGATCCAACATTTTTGTCTGGTGAAAATGATTCTAATGAGCCTACCATGGACACTAAAGCCGAAGATGAAGTAATTGCGCAAGCAGTTATAGAAGGTGAAAAAAATAAAAGAATACAAAATTCTGTACCAACGCAAAAAAAATCGGTTTCAGAGGTTCAAAATACACAAACTCGAAAAGTGGAATCCTCACATCCTGCAGCCGTAAACAAAACGCCTGCAAATAAGGTACAAGCAAGCAAAACAACTCCTTCGGCTTTGCGCTATTATATTATAGCAGATGCT
>JAVVPL010000050.1:0-13661 GCA_036655775.1 Bacteroidales bacterium
ATACTTTGCAAAAATTGTATACGCTACATCCCAATGTTCAATTTGATATTTTGATGGGACAAGATAATTTGGAACACTTTTATAAATGGAAAGAAGCTGAAAAAATTTTATCATTATGCACATTATATGTATATCCACGCTTTGAAGTATCGAACCGTACAAACGATACACCAGTTTTGCCACCTCATATTAATTTACAAGCAAAATTACTACCCATTTCTTCTACTCAAATTAGAGAAAAATGGCAAAAAGGAGAAACTATTTTACCTTTTATGGAGAGGAATGCCGCACATTATTTTATGCAACTCAAAGCTTCGCTTCTTTGATTTTAAATATTCTGCTTATGCCAATAATGTTTAGAGTCGCCATGTTCATCCCAACCTAAGGTCGAACCCGCCCTAGAGACCAATGCTTTCAAATTTACTAGATCATCTTCTTGACTTTCTTCTATACAAATTTTTCCATCATAAAGAAAATAATTTTCTCTGTATTTAAAAGGAGTAATATTAGGCATCAAGATATTGGCTCCTACCCGTATTGCAGCTTCTCTACCTCCCTCGACAATACTCCCCATTGCTGTTGAAGCCGCCATATTTATATAAGGCATCATCAATCTTAAAACAGCAATCATATTTAAACTCAATTGATAGCGTTCCTCATGAGAAAGCAACTGCTTGCATTCTGCATATAAAGGCGTTTCTTTATGTTCAATATAGGGGCCCATACCCACCATATCAATATCAAATGATTTAAAAAACAATAAATCATTGGCTAAATCTATCGTACTTTGAAAAGGCAATCCAATCATCACGCCAGTACCCACCTGATAGTTTAAATCTTGGAGTTCATACAAACATCGTAAACGTTTCTCATAACTGTGATTTGCAGGATGCAATTTTTCATATAATTCTTTATTGGAAGCCTCGATACGCAATAGATAACGCGTAGCTCCCGCTTCTTTCCAACGCTTATAAGTATCTCGGCTTTGTTCTCCTAAAGACAAAGTAATACCTAGTTCCCCATTGCTCACTTGCATTATTTTTTTAAGCAAATTTTCTATATGCAAAATATATGCGTTGTCACTGCATTCACCTGCTTGCAATACTAAAGAACCATATTTATTTTTGTAAGCAAATATGGCCGCGTCCACCACTTCTTCGTCTGAAACCACATAGCGTTCAACATGCTTATTTGCCATACGGATCCCACAATAATAACAATTTTTGCTACATCGATTTGAATATTCAATCAGCCCTCTCAAGTGCACTCTATTTCCTATGGTTTCCAATTTCAAAGCCTCCGCTTTTGCATGTAAAAAGGCTTGTTCAGCTCCTCTAGTCTGCAATAAATAGACAATTTCCTCGAGTGTAAAATTGTTTTTTGCAAGTATTATTTCTAATTGATTCATTCTTTTGACATTTTTATTCATCTTCTATTCTAAATTCCGAGAATACGAAATAGGATGTTTTATTTATATACACAGTGTTTGTAGTTTCTAAATAGAAAGGTGCATATAGACTGCCGCTTTTTGATAAAACATCAAAATAAGCAATCTATATACACCCTTTGATGTATTTTATTTCAAAGTGCAAGATTTACCAAATATGTGCACGCTTTTCTGGAGCTAAATACATTTTATCTCCTTCTTTGATATCAAAAGCTTTTAAAAAGGCATCTATATGAGGTAAACTACCATTTACGCGCCATTGACCTAAGGAATGAGGATCTTCTTTGGTCAATCTACGAATTTCTTCGTCACGAATATTCCCTGCCCATACATTAGCATACGACAAAAAGAATCGTTGATCTTGTGTAAAACCATCAATATCTTTTACTTTTTTACCTTTTAGCGCTTTTTGAAGAGCCGTATAGGCAATCTGTAAACCTCCGTTATCTGCAATATTTTCGCCTAATGTGAATTGTCCATTTGCATTCAAACCTGCAATCACCTCAATATTATTAAAATGATTTACTAACATTTGGGTACGTTGCGTAAATTGATCGGCATCTGCACTGGTCCACCAATTATTCAAATTGCCTTCTTTGTCATAGAGACGACCTTGATCATCAAAACCATGAGTCATTTCATGCGCAATCACTACGCCGATAGCACCATAATTAATCGCATCATCTCCATTTAAATAAAAGAATGGCATTTGCAATATTCCAGCAGGAAAACAAATTTCATTGGTGGTTGGATTGTAATATGCATTCACTGTTTGAGGCGACATTAACCATTCCGTTTTATCCACTTTTTTGTCAATTTTAGCTAACATATAATCTAACTCAAATTTATCTGCACGTAAAATATTAGCCCAATAGGAATCATCCGTAATATTTAAAGCGGTATAATCACGCCATTTATCTGGATAACCCACTTTTACATAAATAGCATTCAATTTTTCTGCAGCTTTTGTTTTTGTTTGAGGAGTCATCCATTCGATGTTGGCAAAATGCTCTAGCATGGCTTTTTTGATATTTCCAACCAAGTCCAACATTCTTTCTTTGGCTTGAGGTGGAAAATATTTTTTTACATACATTTGCCCCACAGCTTCACTAAGTACACCGTTTGCCGTATTTACAGCACGTTTCCATCGGGCTTGCATATCGGTCTTGCCTGACATAGTTTTATCAAAAAAATCAAAATTTTGGGCTACAAAAGCATCACTTAAATAAGGCGCTGCGGTATTAATGACACTCCATTCAAAATAAGCTTTCAAATCCTCTATTTTACTAGTAGAAATCAATTTTGACATTTCAACTATAAAAGGTACTTGCGACACATTCACCTCTTTAATACTTACAGGAAGAATGGCTTTAAAATAAGACTCCCATTGAAAAGCAGGCGCTTTTTTTTGTAATTCAGCAATGGACATTTTGTTGTAATTTCTATTGGGATCGCGAAGTTCTACTTTAGAAAACTGTGCTTTGGCAATACAAGTTTCCATAGCAAGCACTGAATTGGCTTTTGCGTTAGCTGTAGCTTGATCGAAACCACTCAAGACAAACATTTTTTGTAAATGTTCTAAATATTTAGCTCGAATTTGCTTGTTGTTTGGATCATTTGATAAATAATAATCTCGATCCTCCATAGCGGTTCCCCCTTGATACAAATTCAAGATATTCATACTACTGTTTTTTTGATCTCCCATCACATAGTAGCCAAAAAACACGTCCATACCTTGTTTTTGCAAATCATAAAATTTGCTTAAAGCCTCATCTGTAGTTTTGAGTTCTTGTATACTTTTGAGTTCGGCTTGAATTGGTTCAGCTCCTTGTGCATTCAATTTTGCACTATCCATAGCCACCTTATAAAGAGTGCCTATTTTTAAAGCAACACCTTTTTCTGTCGCCGTATTAGCTGCCAATCCTTCAATAAGATCACGCAATTGTTTTTGATTGTTTTCTGCCAATTGATCGAAAGAACCATAACGAGCATATTCTCCAGAAAGTGGATTTTTTTTCATCCATCCACCACAAGCATATTGGTAAAAATCATCTTTTGGATTTGCCGTTGTATCCAAATTTGTAACATCAAAACCACATTCTTGCTTTGCATTGTCTTTACAAGACATCGTCATCACTCCCAAAGCAAAAAGAGCAAAAGAACCATAAATTAATTTGTGCATTTTATTTTTTTTAATTTTTAATTTAATATGTAACTTAATCCTATTCCTACAGTTAATGTTTGATAAGGACTTAATTTTTCTAGATGGTGTATATATTGATTGAAACTCACATTATATTTGGCAGATACATTCAAAGCCACAGGTGATTTTTTTCCCAGACGGACAAATGCGCCCACCTCTGGAGCCATTATAAATGCCCATTGCTCATCATACAGATCCATATCTTGAATTAAAGAATGTTCAGCAATATAATTCAGACCTATACCTAAACCTGCATAAACATTAATATACGGATTATTCGGGGTAAAATGATAATATCCCCCCACAGTCAAAGGAGCATCATTCACATAATTGTAGGCCGCAGCCGTAATCACAGTTCCTTCTTCAGGGGAAAAAGTTTCCACTCCTTTATTTTGATAATATTTGTGGTACCCAAAACTAAAACCTATGGCACACTGCTTTCCTACAATAATTTGCCCAGAAAACACCCCTCCATAAAGGCTCCAATTTTTAGCAAAACTTCTAAATTCGCCAATGGGAGTACCCATGTCCCAAGATAAAGTGTAGTATTGACGGGTCTGTGCATTCGCTCCCATTATACAAATAAAGGATAAAACGAATAGTATGATTATTTTTTTCATATTGTAAAATTTTTAACGAATAAATTTTCAAGAGCAAACTTCTCCAAAATTTAAAACCTCCTTCATTCTCTTTGCTAAACCTAAATTTATTCTATTCATATACTAATTTTATTAAAAAAAATTCAAAACGCAACAAATTTATTTTCGTACCGATGGCGCATTTAAGTTAAATGGAGCCACTGGCGTTTGCTTAAAACAGGTATTCACCGCACCTATAATTTCCGCATCCGTATGTTTATAGTTCATAATACCCCGAATAATTCCCACCCATACCACTTTTAATTTTTTCTCTTCTATATTGGCATCTTTTATATCCACCATCTCCAACAAAACAGAACCTGAAGTATATACAGAAGTCAACATAGGATATACTGGATAATAATAGTACCAACCCCAATAATCTCCCCAATAGTAGGGATCATAAAATCCCCAATAATATGAATATTGATACTTTGACGATTTAATACCCGACACATTAATGGCTAAATCGGGAACAGCCGATTTATCAACATACGTATAGCCAAATTCTTTCATATTTAATTTAGCTTGTGCAATTATTAAATCGGATAAATCATTCTTTACATATATTTTTTTTCCCTTTTCATCTAACACACACATGGAATCCGCAATAGAAAAAGTGTTAAAATGTGGCTTGGTAAAATTAGTGGAAAGATCGTACTGTGTAATGGCTACTACTTGTCTTTCTACTTCGTTGGCGTCATAGTCTGGATAGGATGAACAGGCACTAAATCCCAACAATAGGGCACATAATGCGAAGTAAGTGTACTTTTTCATTTTTTTGACTTTTAATTGGTTAATTTTTTATTTGGTATCTATTTAAAATCGCGTTTGTTTACAGAAAAGGTTTCTCTATTCATATTCGCGTTTTTTCTATTTTAAGGGTTCTATACTTCAAATTTCATTCCTGAATCACTTGTCCTTTTTCATCTAAAATTACTTTTTTTTCTATATTTTTTTGTGTCTCAAATACATACATTTTTTCCTCATCTACAATCAATTGCACTTCTTTATTTTGGATAGTTAAAACATAAGCCGTTTTTCCTTCTTGTTTATGAATTAAAATATTTAATAAGAGTATTGCTTTTTCGATTCCGTCACCTCTTTGAAAGTTCCACACTTCGTCTGGTTGAGATAGTCGCACCCCATCGTAAATGGAATTTTTCGACAAAGATAAAATAATTTTATAAATTTCTACTATTGAATTTTCTTTTAATGCTTCTAATGAAACGGGATTTCGTTCTAAAGCCGATTTTAAATATGGAATCCAAGAAATTTTATCCATCATTCTATATGCATGCAAAGCCAATGAAGGAACTAATTGCGTTTGAGCTGAAGTTTGGATTAGTTCCATAATTTCTTCTCTACTTAAGTCCGTACTGATAGGCAAAAGCGTACTTGCAACAAAGTGTTTATCTTCCGCTTGAGGTAAACGAGGTGTAATATGTAAAAAATGTTGAATTTCCGAAAATAAATCTCGAATATTTTGACAATGATCAATTAAAAGAATTTCCAAAAAATAATTCGCCTTTTCTTCAAAAGTCAAAGAGGCGTTCTCTCGTAAATAGTCTTCAAAATCGTTGATTACTATTTTCTTTTCCAAACGACTTTTTGAAAATTCTTGGATTTCCATTTCAGCAAGTAAAGCCGCTCTAGTGTCTGAATCAAAACGATTTTTACTAGTTCTTTGCGTATTGAAAATATGAGTCATCGAGGTATAATAATCTTTTCCATTATGCAAATGTTTATATTGGAAACAAGACCAATAAGCCTCTTTACTATATAAAAAATTCACAAAAGTATCAAAATTAAAATCCGTTTGTAAAAAAGCATTAAAACTCTCTTTAAAACTATCGTAAACCTCTGGTGATATCGTAGCTAAAGGATAATAGGTATGAATATGACCACTCAAATGCGACACTATGGTTATCTTTTCATTTTCTACGGCTCGCCTTGCTTTTGCTGAAAGTTCAGTACCATTACACCACATGGTTTTGGTCACAATTCTACGATTATTAGTAATAAAACCCTCTTTTTCTGCAATAAAATTTTGAGAATGCAAAGGAGTGGCAATCAAATACATTTTATCTAAAGGAATTCGTCCCACCACAAACATGGCTGCAATATATAAAGCGGACAAAGAAACACACTCCCCAGCCCCCGTAGTATAGCCAGGTCTATATTGAAAAGCGGTCATTGCTTCCACCGTTTCTGTTTTCCAATATGGAATTGCATCGGTAGTATATTTATCCAAACCAAAATGTCGACGAATATCTATATCAAAATAATATTTATCTCCTTCGTAGCCAAAGAGAGCATTTGATTGCGCCAAAGCTTTTTGATCGATAAAATTTTTAAAACGATCCAATTCCGTTTGCTTGGTTGTCAAACCCCAAGTATCCAAATCCAAATTGAATACATAATGATCCATTATGTATTGCTTCACCCTATTAATTCTATAATTAAACGATTTTTTTTCTATTTTATCAAACCAAGGAGCCTTACGCCATTCCCAAATTTGAGGAGACATAATATTCGCTAATACCAAAGCATACATCAAATCAGGGAATATAAAAATTTCCATATCCGAAAGCGTGAAAGCCGAAGAATACTGTTGTAATTCTTCTTCTGTAAATTTTGATTTTGTCATCATTTGTAATCCATTATTTTTAGTCTTTAAAGATAGGTCAATTGAGTTTGCTTATGATCGTTTGTAATGCTCAAATTCGCATCACGACCTAAATAAAAAGCGTGATTATTTTGTATATGTCCTGCGGGAAACCCAAAAGCTACGGGATAATTATAGGGGGCTACATATTCTCTTATAATTTCATTGGCCGATTTCCCATACGCATACAATCCTTCTTTCATTTGAGAAAATTCGCCTACCAACAAAGCCGCCAGCTCAGACAATAATCCGCCTCTATATAAATTGGACATCATTCTATCTAAATGGTAATAATATTCGTTTAAATCTTCTATAAATAGTATTTTATGCGCTGTGTCCAAATCCGTTGGAGTAGCTCGTAAACTATACAAAACAGACAAATTTCCCCCTATAATGGGAGCCTGTACCACACCTTCTCTATTCAACGAAGTGCCTTGCCATTGATATTCGAGTGCATGCCCAAACAATGCCTTATATAAAGTAGATAAGGCAATTGGATCATTTTCTTGTAAGGGATATCCATTGGGCATCACAGCATGTATAGTTTGAAATCCTAAATTATGAATACAAGAATGCAAAACAGTAATATCACTAAAGCCCACCAACCATTTAGGATGTTTTTTAAATTCCGTAAAATCTAAAGCATCCACAATACGAGCACACCCATACCCACCTCTACTACAAAAAATAGCTTTACTATCTGGATCATCCAAAGCCGCTTGTAAATCGTGTAAGCGTTCTTGATCTGAACCAGCAAAAGGACCTTTATACGCCAAAACAGAAGACGACAATTGCATTTTCAATTCCCATTGCATTAATAAATTACGTGCATTTTCTACCGCTTGCGGCTGAATACGTCCCGAGGGGGATATTAACTGTACACGATCTCCTTTTTTAAGATATACGGGTGCTTTTAGCATTTTATTACATTTTTAAACATCATTTTTAATATACTTCTGATTCGTCATTCAAGTCTTTTTGTATCTCTTCTTTGGTAAGTAATTTTGAAGTCATTTTATACCAAACATACCCAATATATGCTAACACAAAAGGTATGAATAAAGAAACATAGCCCATCACCACCAAAGTAAACTTACTCGAAGAACTATTTTCTATGGTTAATGAATTTTGCAAATAGTAGGTGGAAGGATAATAGGCCGTATGATTGAGACCTACATTTAAAAATAAAGCAAAAACTGTCAAAATAGTACCTAAACCAGCAAACCAAATTCCTTTTCTATACGTATCTTTACATATACTTAATCCTATACCCAAAAGAACTGAGATCACCCCTATTACAAACAATATACCCACACAAGGCATCTCTATAAAATTAAAAAAATATTTATACGTTTGCATATATACTTCATGCGTATGCTCATCAATGGCATAGCCCTCTCGCATCATAATAGAAACAAGAAAAGGCAAAAAGAAAACTAAAAATAGAAGGGCATTCCAAAACAAATGTTTTTTACTTTGTTTAAAAAGTGTAGGTTCTTCAATTCGATTCATAAAAAATAACAAACCTAAACTACGCGTAAGAAACACCAAGGCAAAACCAAGTAATAAATTAGTAATATTCAACAAAGCTTCCAAACCCCCAAAATGTCCTTGCCATGAAGAAATAACTACATTTTCATTCAATACATTATTAGAAATATTGGCCATATCAACCGAAAAAGCTGAACCCGTAAAAAAAGTGCCCACCGCAACGCCTAGAACAAAAACGCCCAATGACCCATTAATAAATAGAAAAATATCAAAGGTATTTTGACCCAATAAATTATTGGGCTTCCGTCTATATTCGTACGACACTGCTTGTATTACAAAACAAAGCAATAATAACATCCAAACCCAATAAGCTCCACCAAAACTTGTAGAATAAAATAAGGGAAAAGAGGCAAAAAAAGCACCTCCAAAAGTTACCAAAGTAGTGAACCCAAATTCCCATTTATGTCCAAGGGCATTGATTATTAAACTTTTTTGTGTAGGAGTTTTTCCTAATTGAAAAATAAAAGTTTGTCCACCTTGCACAAACATTAAAAAAACTAATAAGGCAGCTAATAAGGAAATTATTCCCCACCAATATTGCTGTAAAGCGTAATAAGATAAATTTTCAAACATTATTTCTCCTCCTTACTTCCTTTTTGAATTTGTGTCAACATAATTTTAATTTCCGCTATTAATAAAGTGGTAAACAAAACTACAAAAATCCAAAATGTAGTTTGTACAGAACTTAGGCTAATATTTGAAACAGCCACATTGGTAGTCATCATATTTTGAATAATCCACGGTTGACGCCCCACTTCGGCCACTACCCATCCCAACATACTCCCCAAATACGCCAAAGGGACACCCACAATTAAAGCATATAGAATATATCTATGCTTTTGTATATTTTGCTTGGAGAACAATAAATAAATACAATAAGCAAATATCAAAATAAAAAACACGCCCACCAAAATCATAAGTCTAAAACTATAAAATACTAAAGGCACATTAGGAACTGTATCTTCTGCTTGTTTCAAAAAACCATAACCAAAATATTGAAAATACGCTTGATAAAAAGCATTCCCTTCAGCGCTTGAGCGGTCAAATTTAGGCAATAAAGCACTTAATGTTTTTTCATCTTTATCTTTTTTAGCTTGTTGGTAGGCTCTCAATTGCTCTATGGCCACAGATCCTCTTCTCATTTTTTCCGCAGTAGACAAAATACCATATTCAGGGGAGCCATTCAACAAATCTTCTATTCCAGGCACAAAAGCATCGACATCTCTATACGCAAGAATTGAAAGCATTTTTGGAATTTCTAGTTTTAAAAGATGTGGATTTTTGCCATCATTAATCTGTTTATCATGATTGAGTAAGCCTAAGGTAATTAATCCAGCCCCTTTTTCCCCTTTGTATAAGGCTTCCATTGCCGCCAATTTCATAGGCTGTGATTGAGAAACCGTATAAGCGGATCCATCTCCCGTATATACAGTTCCCAGAGTAGCTATAAATCCAACAATAACCGCAATTTTCATACTACTTTTGGCCATTTTTTCCTCTCTCTTTTTTAGCAAAAACCAAGCACTCACTCCCATCACAAAAGCCGCTCCTAACATAAAAGAAGAAGCAACGGTATGTGTAAATTTAAACATTGCCATCTGCGAAAAGAGAACTTCCCAAAAATTGACCATTTCATTTCTAGCCATATCTGGATTAAATTGCATGCCTACTGGATTTTGCATCCACGCATTAGCTACCAATATCCAAAGAGCCGATAAATTTGCTCCCAAAGCAACCATCCAAGTTGAAAATAAATGAAAATGCTTGCTTACCTTATTCCAACCAAAAAACATCACTGCCATAAAAGTAGCTTCCAAAAAGAATGCAAAAATTCCTTCTATAGCTAAAGGAGCTCCAAAAATATCTCCTACAAACCAGGAATAATTGGACCAATTGGTTCCAAATTCAAATTCTAAAATTAATCCAGTAGCAACACCAATCGCAAAATTTACGCCAAAAAGGCGCATCCAAAATTGCGTATTTTTTTTCCAAAACAAATCACCCGAACGCACATATTTGGTTTCCATAATTGCGATAATCAAACCCAAGCCCAATGTTAGAGGCACAAAGAGCCAATGGTAACAGGCGGTTAAAGCAAATTGCCAGCGAGACCAATCGACTAAACTAATATCCATAGTTTCCATATTCTTATTTTTAGATTATTTTAAAAGTTGTTCCATTACATAATTTCCTCTTTCTTGCGAATTTTCAAAATTTGTTTTCAAAAAATTAGGAAAAAAAAAGATTTTCAAAATAGCAAACATAATAAATACCTTGATCAAAATTACGATCCACAGGGTTTTTCCAATCGTCATCGACTGAAATCCATCTACATAAAAACGTAGAATTTTATTCATTTTGCATTTTTCTAAACATTCATCGAGCATTTACATGAGTTTGTTTTATACTATTTTACTCATGTTTATTTTATGTTTTTTCTAAATATTTCGGTAGCTCTTTCAAATATTCCATTCAAATATGCTATGGCAATGCCATAATTAGTCAATGGTACTTTTGCGGCTATTACTGCATCCAATCGATTCTGTAATTGTTTTTGTGTGACCATACAGGCACCACACTGAATTACCAGAGCGTATTCTTGAAGAGGTCTAACAAAAGGACTCAAGCCAGAGACAATCTCAAATTCGATATTTTTCTGTGTATATTTTCGTATCCAATTCGGAATTTTTACTCTTCCAATATCTTCACAATTGACTTGATGTGTACAAGATTCTAAAATTAAAACTCTGTCTCCTTCTTTCAAATGCGATAATGTGGAAGCACCTTGTATGTAGGTTTCAAAATATCCTTTTTGACGTGCCAAACAAATACTAAAACTAGTTAGGGCTATATCCGAAGGAATCGCTTGATGAACTTTATCAAAAATTTGGCTATCTGTAATCACTAAAACAGGTTTGTGTTTCAATAAAGCTAAACTGTTTTTAATTTCATTTTCTTGACAAACCAAACAAATGGCATGCACATCCAAACATTGACGTATCAATTGAACTTGCGGTAAAATCAAACGCCCTTGTGGAGCTTGCGAATCTATGGGTGTGACTAATAAAACTAAATCGTTTTCCTTTACAATACCCTCCAATATTTTCACGGTTTGCACTTGCTTTTGAGCTATCAACTGTTTGATGGCCGTAAATATTTTTTCGGTATTTAACAATTTTGAATTTGGCATCGTGCTAAATTCTATACATTGTGTCTGTATTTGCGTTTCTATTCTAGTTTTAAAAGCCGTTGTTATCGGTTCTAAATCCGATTGGTTATGGAGTATTAAAAATGGAATTTTACCAGCTTTGAATAATGCCGACCATTGGGCCTCTTCTTCACCCCATTCATTATGAGAAATCAACAAAAGAGCCACATCAACTTGAGCCAAAATTTCCTGTGTTTTAGTCACTCTAACTTCGCCCAAAACTCCAAAATCATCTATGCCTGCGGTATCTATAAGCACAACTGGACCTAAATCCAAAATTTCAATTGTTTTTTTTACGGGATCCGTAGTCGTACCTGCTTGCTTCGAGACAATAGACGTAGTTTGCTTAGTAAGCACATTCATTAGCGAACTCTTGCCTTGGTTTCTTTTTCCAAAAATACCTATACGTAACTTATTATCATTATTCGTTTGCATGATATGCGTAAAATTGGTATCCATTTATAAATTCTAATTTTTAATAATCTTACGGAGTATATTTTTACTTCCATCATTTATTTGTACAAAATAAATACCCTTCGAAAGACTCTCCATCGACAAACGAAGTGTCGTTCCTCCTTGCATATCCTCCATCAAGGTTCTACCCGACATATCCTGTAAAGAAATTTTGACTTGTTTATATTCTCGACCCAAAGATATGTACAATTGATCCTGACACGGATTTGGATAGACACTGATCATCGCTTGTGGATCAGTCTCTAAATTTGTTAAAGTAACATATCTAAAACGAGAATCTGCCAACAATTTCACATTTGGATCAAAGGTAATTGCCTTAACTCGTTTGGGAGCTTTATACGTATATTCAACACGTTCCGTCTTATGGGTAAGTGTAAGAATCGTATCGGTATTATCCTCAAATTTAATACGCAAATCAATATCTATATTAAAAAAAGGCGCTTTACTCGTAGAGCCCGTTTGTACAGATATAATATTCACCGTATAGTCGTTTGGATTTGCTTGTCGTTGTACCTCTATATTGCAGAAAGGATAGCCTTGACCATAATACCATTGCGCAAAAAAATTAGAAAAATCTTTAGCAGAAACCTCACTTAAATAGTTTTGAAAATCATCTGCCGTAACTGTTTTTTGAGCATATTTAGTTTGGAACCCTTGATTTATATTTTTAAACAATTCATCATCATTGAGTATACAACGAATCATGTGTATAATACAAGCGCCTTTATCGTACGATAATACCGTATTGAAAATTCTATTCTCATCACCCACTTCACTATCGGGGATATACACACTACCACTTTTACCTAAACTCAAAACATTACGAATACTCGTTTTCATATTCGCCAGTGCCAATTTTTTCCCTTGTACAAATTCAACAGCCAAACACTCTCCATAAGTTGCAAAACCTTCGCTCAACCAGATATCATTCCATTTTGCACAACCGACATTATCTCCAAACCATTGATGTGCCAATTCATGTGCAACAATCCCAAAATCATACAAACCCATTGTACTCATTGTTTGATGCTCCATGCCTCCTCCCATAAACACGGAAACATGCCCATATTTTTCTTTAGCAAAAGGATAATTTCCATAAAAATGAATTAAAGCCTTCATGATTGTATCCGTAGCACGCACTTGCTGTTGTATATATTCTCTATCGACTTTATCATAGGTATTCAATAAATAATTTTGAATTAAAATAGAATCTCCATTTTCTCCCTTTGGTTTACAATAAAAAGAATAATCATAATATTTAGCCACTGCAAATGATAATAAATAATAGGATATAGGATAGGTTGTTTTCCATTCATAACGCAATTTATTATTTTCAACAGGCACGACTTGTGTTAAAAGTCCATTTGATGCAGCCATTAGTGTATCCGCTGTAGTTATAAAAATCCAGGCAGAATCGGCTTTGTCTTGTAAATCTTGTTTCACAGGCATCCACGTATACGCATTTCTAGGTT
>JAVVPL010000051.1:0-13639 GCA_036655775.1 Bacteroidales bacterium
TCTTTGTTACACTTTCTATTCCAATATGTCAATGAACTCTTCTCAAATTTAGTCCTTCGCTTTTATACCTTCACAGTAAGCTTGGATTGATTTGAAATGTGAATAACTAAGAGTTTCCTCTTTATTTATTCTCTTTATTTTGTTGAACTGTTTCCCGATTTGGGACTGCAAAATTAGTAATAATATTTAGAAAACAAAAATAAAATTGTGTTTTTTTTTCATTATTTCATCTTTTACAATCTAATTCGCTAGGATACATCATTTTAATTTTAACATTTTTTTGTCAAAAACTTGTTTTTTTTATTCTTTGAGGGTCTCTCCTCATTTTCACAAGCAAAACAAGCTTTGGAATTTACTTAATTGGACGAAATTGAATTTACAGAAATGGACGGAGTTGAACTTACAGAAATATACGGAATTGAACTTGCAAAAATATACGGAATTGGCCGTACTAAATGAGAAGGAAGGGAAGAAAAAGAATCTAATTTTTGCGCATATATCCAGGCAAACATGCTGATATATACATTTTCTCGAACTTTCGGAGAAGATAAAATCAAATCATGCAAACCCTCGGGAATTTCTTTTTGAGTCACATTAGATCCTAAATTCAAACTGTATTTTTGAATATCGTGCACATCCAAAACACCATCTCCTCTTTGATAGCCTTGATGCCATTTACCATATACACTTTGACTTGAAAACAATACCAATATAGGACAAGGAATTTGCAAACCTTTTTGCACGCTTTTGTGTGCTCGATGTATGGCGCGTATCCAGCCACTGGTAAGCGGAGGGGCTGAGGGATATTTTCGGGTGGTATCAAACTCCCACTCTCCATGATAGTTTTTGAGCAAACTTTCGGCATAAGCGGTATTCATTGATTCGGGAATAGGTGTATTTTTAAAAAACAAACCCCAAAAAGAAACCAAAGGAATGGCAATGTTTTCTTTAAACCACGATTGATTCATATCTAAAAAAGGGCTGTTTAATATCAGTCCTTTGACAGCTAAATGAGTCCTATTTTCGTGACAATAAAGACTAGAGATGAGTCCACCCGTAGAATGTGCCATCAAAATAATTTCGTGCATACCTTCGCTTTGCATCAAGGTAATGGCGGAGTCTAAATCGGCAAAATATTCTGAAATATGATGTACTTGAAAAGGATATTGATGCCTTAGATAGGAGCGCCCGTATTTGCGTAAATCAATAGCATAAAAATGATAGCCACTATCTACAAAACGATTTGCTAGATCTTTTTGAAAAAAATAATCATTGTAGCCATGTACATATAAAATAGCTTTTGAGGAGGCTTGTGATGGTGATTTTTTGATCAGGGTGATGTGTACAGAACCTTCGTAATCATCGGGCATCACTAGGGTTGTTTGCAAAAAATCAGATCCTAAAATATCTGTTTTATAGGTGTTGTGTGCAAATATAAAAACAGGAAGTGTCAACATGCAAAACACTAGAATTCGTTTCATTTTAGATCTATTTTATTGGATTATTTGGATTATTTGGATTTTAAAATCAAAAATTATTTTTCGGATTCATTTTCTAATTGCGCTTTGGCCAAAAGAAGTTGCGCTTTGCCTTCTTTGCTAATTTTAGGATATTGTAAATTTAAAGTTTTGAGGGTTTCAACAATAATCTGACTCACCGAAGCTCTCATAAACCATTTTTTGTCGGCTGGAATAATATACCAAGGAGCTTCGGTAGTGGAGGTGGCACTAATGGCTTTTTCAAAAGCCTCTTGATAGGCATCCCAATGTTGTCGTTCTTTAAGATCGGAAGCACTGAATTTCCAATTTTTGGAAGGATTGTCAATGCGATCTAAAAAACGTTTTTTTTGTTCATCCTTGGAGAGATGAAGAAAAAATTTGATAATTACTTTTCCATTATCTGTCCAATGTTTTTCCATATTATTAATTTGTCGATAACGCTCTGTGAAAAAAGCTTCATTCACTTCCTTAAGGGTATGTACATGGGGAAGATTTTGTGTGAGTATAATTTCTGGATGTACTTTAGTGACCAATACTTCTTCGTAATAGGAACGATTGAAAATACCGATACGTCCGCGTTCGGGCATTTGACACCAATTGCGCCATAAATAATCATGTTTCAACTCTTGCGCTGAAGGTTGTTTGAAACTCACCACATCACAGCCTTGCGGATTGATACCCGACATTACATGCTTAATGGTTCCATCTTTGCCTGCAGCATCCATTGCTTGAAATATAATTAATAGGGAATACCGCCCATCGGCATAGAGTTTTTCTTGCAATTCACGCATTTCCATAATGCTATTTTGCAAAAGGTCTGTAGCATCTTGCTTGTCTTTAAATTGACCTGTATAATTCGTTTTATATTCAGATAATTTAATTTTTTTACCTATTGGGGCTTTGAGTTTTCGATCTATTGACATAGCTATATGATTAAGGATCATTCCACAAAATTACAAAAAATCTACTTGTATACAAATTTTTATTTTACTATAGATACAAAGGAACTAAACGTTCTCTTTTTCTATTCCTTATAAAAAAAAATCACTGAATAATTAATTATTCAGTGACCATATACATAAAAAAGGGGAATCTTAATATTTTGTATTTTGAGGATTCAAATTAACCCAAGCCTCTTGGGTCCAATCATCTGTGCCAATAGCACCCACAAAGGTAGCGGTTTTATCAAAAAAAGGATCTTGTAAGGGCATAGATGCAAAACTAGCATTCGCAGGATTGAGTAAGGCTGAACCGGCCTTGGGTTTAAATTCAAGCATAGAGATAGCTTCGGCTTCAGTTTTGTCGGCACGATAAAAAGCATTCGCAATTTTCAAACTATCGTTGGTCAAATAAGTAAGGCTATTGCCCATAGATGCAAACCAAGTAGCATGCGCACTGGCATAATTTTTTGCAAAAAAAGCTTGGGCGCTCGTTTTTGTTCCCACAACAAAACAATTGGCGAGTACTAAATTCGTAGCGGCAACTTGGTCTTTGGTAGAACCTTCTAGCATAATGCCAGCAGTATTCCAACCTGCCACCACCGTATTGAATGCAGAAAGAGCGGTACTTCGACGAAGGTGCATCCCTGCACCATATTGCGCATTTACATTTTTGTCCGTAGGGGTACGGTATGGACCTATTAAACTTACATTGGAGAAAACAGGTGCGGTATAAGGCGATACATCGGAGCCATCGGCACAATTGTCTGATTCAAAACCATTGGAAGTAGACACATCCGCAATACGGGGATGGCGAACCCCTAAGGCAAATTGAACTTTTCCTGAATATCCAAAATCGGTATCAAAATCATCATCAAGTCCTAGGTATGCAAAGATATATTTGGCATTTACTTTTCCGCCAAACCATTCAAAAGAATCATCTCCAGAATAGGATACTTGAATATGATCTACAGTGGTAGCACTCCCTACGCCACAAAAAGTGAGTCCATTGATTTCTTTGTCGGGAGCTAAGGCTATACCTGCAAACTCTATACGCACATATTGAATACAACCCGAATTGTCATTTGGATCGTTTCCTCCATAATTTGTGATTGGGAGAACCCCTTCTATGGATGGATTATTTTGATTTACAGGTGCCTTACCACAAATAATCACCCCACCCCAATCTCCAGCAGCTCGTTCGCCAGGCTTCATTTTGGAAGTAAATACAATGGGCTCATTGACGGTACCTTTTGCATTCAATTTGGCTCCTCGCTCTACAATCAAAGAACCTTTGGTCTGTTTATCGCCTTTGATAATTGTGCCTGGAGCAATATTCAAGATGGCTCCATTTCTAACAAATACATTTCCTTCAAGAATATATACCGTGTCGTTGGAGAAATTGCGCGTACCTGTAATTTCGGTTTTCACAATCTGTTCGTTGCCAGCAGGCTTCGAGGGGATAGGCTTTTCGTCGTTGGGGTCTTTATTACATGAAATAAGACTGATTCCTAAAAGGAATAAAATAGGGAACATTAATTTTTTTTTCATTTTTGTATTTTTTTGTATTTTTAAAATTTTACTGTAAGACTCAAGGAATAGGTCCTTCCTGGACGATAATAACGAGTATCTAATTCCTTAAAAACTTTTTTACCATCCAAAATATCTTCAAAGGTTTGCGTAGTACGGTAGGCTTGGTTTAAAATGTCTTTGACCCCAAATTTGAATTGCAGATGTTTTCCTATTTGTTGGGTCAACACAAAATCCAATACATTACGGGCTTTTTCGTAGACATCGGGAGAGGACTGTTCCCCATTAATATTAAGTGTGCCTGCCGCCAACATTCGTTTACCAATCACATTGTAGAGAATGGAAGCCGATAAACCTATTTTATCATTGGCATAGTAAAGACCTGCATTGATTAAATACGGCGATTGGCCTTGTAAACTTCGATTTTTTTCATTGCTTTGATTGGAAAATTTGACTTGACTGTAAATATAGGCCGCATTCAATTGCATACCAAAATCTTTCATGGCCATAAAATCTAAGGATTTTTTTAATTCAAACTCAATACCTAAAACCCTTGCACTTTGCGCATTGTCAAAGCTGAAATTTTCACCACTACTAACAATATGGACCATCTCAATTGGATTTGTGAAATTTTTGTAAAATAAAGCAAGGGAAATGGTTTCATTGTTATGGGGATAATATTCATAACGAAGATCTATATTATGGATATAGGCATTTTTTAATTTTGGATTTCCAAAATAAGTAGCCAATTCCGAAAAATCATAATATTTTAAAGGAGCTAATTCACGAAATTCAGCTCTATTCACTGTATATCCGTATGCAATTCTAAATACATTTTTATCGTTAAATCTATAACTCAAATTAGCCGAAGGGAAAAGATCAAATTTGGGATTATTTACATATACGGGAGTCACCGCATCGCTATATCCATGGAGTTGTATTTGCGAAAATTCGCCTCTGAGCCCAAAGTACAAATTTAAACCCTTAGTCAAGGGCACATCCCATGCAAGATAAGCGGAAATTTGTTTTGCTTGTGCACGGTATAAATTTTCAAACCCCGTTTCTTCTTTGAGATAAAAAGCTTTATTTTGTCCTAGATAGGTATTCGTAAATAAGGATTCAAAATCTTGGGCATTGAGTTCTGCATCGGTAATATTACCCGTGATTGAACGTTGATAACATAAACTACGTTCACTATAATTTCTGTATTTATACTCTCCATATCCTCCTGCTTTAAGCGTAGATTCGTAGGAACCTAAATTAAATTTATAGATATAATTTATGGCTCCCGAAAAAAGGTGTTCTTTATTTTCAAGCCAAAGCCGTCCCAATTCATTAATACTTGAAGCCGAGGGTATCAAATATTCATATTCGCCTGTAGATTCATTGCGTTTTTGCCCCCAAATACGTCGATCGGGTTCTCTGCGATTGGCGTATGAATAGGAGAAATTCCAATCCATCTTACTCTTCCCTTGATCATTCAATTCATGAGCGCCACTCAATTGTCCTGAATATACACTTCGAGCAGAAAATAAATGATTTTGATATTTAAACCAAGCACTTCGATAATTATTGTATCCTTCAATAAGGGAACTCGTATTTTGTCCTACTTGTGTAAACAGATTTTTAAATTCTATTTGATGTTTATGACCTATACGAAATGCCCAGTTGGAAAGAAGATTGATATTAGCTTGCGTACTATATGTATTTAAAGTGTATTCTTTATCGTACACCGCTTTATTTTCGCTGAAATCATAGCTCTCATAGGAATTGGTTTGTACTTTATTTTTAGTATTAAAATCGCACGCATAATTAATTGAAGAAATGCTACCCATACTAAACCCAGGAGAAAAATTCCATTTTTTTCCTATATTAAATTGTATTTTGGCATCGGGAAAAGCTTGGCTTGGTTTGGCAAGCCAATGGGTGTTTAATTCGGTGGAAAGAGCATCGACTTGAGCGCGCTCCAAATTATTCAAATTAGATGGGAAATTTTTGGGAATAGCACGAGAGCCATCATCAAAGCCTAGAAAATCGAGAGTTCCGCCACTTATCTGTTGAGTTGTTTTAAAGGTGGTGCCTTCTTTGATACTACTGCCTAGTTCCAATTCTATAAAATCGTTATCGGGCATGTTTTTGGTGTAAATTTTTATAAAACCACCCGTGGCTTCGGCCGACAATTCGGGAGCGGCCGTTTTGTAAATCATAATATTATCAAGCATTTTGGACGGAAGAAGATCGAAGGAAAAAGCTTTTTGATCTGTTTCGCTACTAGGGGTGGCCGCATTGTTGAGCCAGACATTGTTATAGCGTTGATTCAAGCCTCTCACTACAATAAACCGATTGTCGACAATGCTAATCCCTGGAATTCGTTTTACCACTTGTGAAGCATCTCGATCTAAAGAACGAGAAATTTGTTGCGAAGACATGCCACTTACAATTTGTAGGCTTTGTTTCACCGACGAAAGTGTAGCAATATCACTTGCCGTTTTTCGCTTTGCCGTGACTACTACCCCCGACATACCAATGGCATTTTCTTCAAGTTGAAAATTTAAGGGGGTAATCCCCTCTCCCACTTTTACACTTTGAACACTTGGATGGTACGAAATATACGAAGCAGAAATAGTATATGTACCCGTTTTTACATTGATTTCATATTTGCCATCCAAATCGGTAACACCTCCTAGACTGGTTCCTGTAATCCAAACGGCAACTCCTACTAAAGGTTCCTTGGTTTTTGCATCAACCACAATACCACCAATACTAGGAATAGCTTGGACTTGGGTATAAAAAACGATATGTAAAATAAATATGAATAAATAAATTCTCTTTTGCATCTTGAAGGTATTTCCTAATTTTTGATGCAAAAGTACAGCTCCGATATTACGACGGAATTACCAAATTGTTACTAAAAAATTAAATCTTTAGTCCTTGTTTTTTGTCTCTAAAGAGCCATAAACCAAATGCAGTCAATAGCCCATTAAGCAATAATAATTCAAAGCCAAACGAATAATTCCAACAATATTTACAAACCCATACACTTAAATAACAAAGTAGAGGCGATGCCAAAACTACTACGGGAGTCCACCTATCCACAATTTTCCATTTGGTATAAATGCCTACCGCAAATAAACCCAACAAAGGACCATACGTATAAGAGGCAATATCATAAACCAAATTGATAATAGAATCGTTTTTCAACACATTAAACATAAGAATCAATAAAACAAATAAAACCGCAAAGGAAAAATGCGTAATATATCGGATTTTTCTTTTTGCTTTTTCGTCCAAATTACGTTTTTCAATGCCCAAAATATCAATAGAAAAACTAGTTGTAAGTGCCGTCAATGCACCATCTGCACTAGAATAAGCAGCCGACAAAACTCCGATTACAAATGTTAAACCTGCAACTCCCCCCAAACTACGAATAGCTACATTGGGAAATATTTGATCGGTATCGGTTACTAAAATGCCTTTTTCCTTTACATACATCACCAATATAGCACCTAAAACCAAAAAGCAAATATTCATCAAAAGTAAAATTCCACTAAAGGTAAACATGTTTTTTTGTGCATCTTTCAAATTACGACAACTC
Source organism: Bacteroidales bacterium (assembly GCA_036655775.1). GTDB lineage: Bacteria > Bacteroidota > Bacteroidia > Bacteroidales > P3 > JAVVPL01. Next base: position 7,563 of record JAVVPL010000051.1, read on the forward strand.
AAATTCTTTTGCATCATATCTTGATCCAATCCAGTCATGGTAATGGTGATAAACATGCCACTGATAAATTGTTTTAAAAAATAACGTTTGTGATGCGGATCGGTTTCTAAAATTTGAGAATAAGGGCCCTCCCACACTTGGGTCAACATATCCAACAAACCTAAATCCAATTCTTTGCAAATATAATAAATAGAAATAAATACCGCTAATAACATAAACGTTGTTTGTAGTGTATCGGTCCAAACAATAGTTTTGATTCCCCCTTTAAACGTATAGCCTAAAATTAACAAAACAAAAAGTACTGAAGCCGCCCAGAAAGGGAAACCATAGGCTTTCAATACAAATTCGTACAGTACACTCACAACTAAAAACATGCGCAAAGTCGCCCCTAAACTACGGGATATAATAAAAAATAAAGAACCCGATTTATAGGAAAAAAAACCAAAACGTTGTTCCAAAAAACTATAAATAGAAATCAAATTGAGTTTATAATACAGAGGTAATAAAACGGTGGCCACTACCACATAACCCGCTATAAACCCAAATACTAAAGGGATATAATAAAAATTTTCGTTGAGTACATTCCCAGGTACCGACATAAAAGTAACACCCGATAGTGAGGCTCCTACCATTCCATAAGCCACTACAAACCAAGGCGATCGACGATTACCCACAAAAAATGTAGCCGAAGTCGCTTTTTTAGATGTAAAATAGGTGATGAAAAATAAAAGTGCGGTATAGCATATAAAAACTATCGCAATATGATTTGCATTCATATAGAAAAATTTTAACGTTTAAATAAATAAAGAACGCCTCTAAAATTAATTTCAGAGGCGTTTATTGAACGCTCTGGCGCATTTAGGTCTAGCTTATTCTGCTATAAATTGTTTCGCATAATACTTGGCTGTCAATTTCTCACCTGTGGCTTTTTCGATCATTTCATTCCAAGGATAGATTGCACCAGGCGCAAATACTTTGTTTACCATATATTCTCCAATTGCAATATTTCCCACATAATTAGGGGTTTTAATATTGTCGGTTTTGAGTATCTGCGTACAAATATAATTATTTAATTGAGAGGCCAACAATTCACCTAATAAATAATTGTGATAATAACATGGAGAGGTAGCAATATGTATTTTCGATGCCCAATCTGCCATATTTTCACGTCCTTGCGGTTTTTTGATCAATTGGTATTTTTCAACCAACGACCACCAAAGTGCATTCAAATCTTGGTCTGGATTTTCATAAAGTCCTTTTTCAAAACGATACATTACTTGTGCCCAACGACTAAATACCAATTGTTGTAAACGTAATTGTTTAAACCCATTATCTCCAATTTTTTTAGCATCATCGGCGCTGATAATTCCCATTTCACTCATCCATACAGGATTTGTAGAATTGCGCCCAAAGAGCATTGCTACGGCCTCGGTGGTAAAGGTATGAGCAGGTTCTTTTAAAACATAAGGAACCGTAGGATCTATATTTTTATCATATACTGCATGTCCAAATTCATGCAACATGGTCCCCATCCACATTTCCGTATTTTTCAAATTACCTAAAACGCGTACATCCCCTTTTTTATCAATTGTAATACAATAGGCATGCTGATTTTTATTTTCTTTTTCGTAAAGATCGCTATTTGCTAAAATATTATCTGCATTGAGATTGATTCCTGCAAAAAAATCGGAAGTAAGTTTTTCGATATTTTTATCTTTATAATACGCATCCAAATCTACTGGATATAAAGTAGGTGCTTCTTGAAAAAAACGATTTTGATAATGCCAAGGCATCAAGGCTTCTTTGCTTAGTTTGTAACGTTTTACAAAATGATCATCCATTTCGGACTTCAACTGGGTAAAAGCATCTTTAGTCAATCCATCCAACTCATCAAAAATAGCCAATATTTCTTTAGGATCTTGTTCCGACAATTCCAAACTCATTTCATGATAATTTTTATAGCCCAATTCTTCAGCAATTTCATTTCGTAATTTTGCCAAGGCTATAATATCGGCCGCTACTACATTTCCAATTTCTTTATGCGCTTTCCAAACAGCTTCCAAACGCAAATTGTCTGTCGATTTTTTCAATTCCGACTCAATGTCATTATCGCTTAAGGTATCTTTGCCTACAATAGCACGGAATTTAGAATATTTTTGTTCAATTTTAGTTTGAATTTCAATCGTTTTATTCAATTTTTCCAAATCAACTTGATTTGCTAAAAACGATAAATACAATACATCCATTTGTCGTTTCAACAATTCATCTTTTACCGCTTTGGATTCTTTAATTTTTTTCAAAGTTTCAAAACGAACTTTATCGGCAAAATAAGCCGTAAGTTCTTTCGATTTAGCTTCGTAAATTTGAAAGTCTGCATCGGCGCCTGTAATGGAAGAATTCCAATATGCCAAAGCAGCTTCTTTTTCGATGGGAGCCACCGTTTTTTCACACTCTTGAATAAAACTTTTCAATTCGCTTTCCATACGTTCTGTTTTGTTGGTACATGCACTGCACAAAATACCAAGGGTCATAATACCTCCTAAGACTCGTTTCATATTTATTGTTTTTTTTAAATTTCTAATTTTAGTCAATACGCTATTGATCTTTTATATTTAAGTCGATGTTATTTAGTATTTTTATTTTTATAAAATACCAAAGTGCGAAATTACGAAAATAATTGTGTATTTTTGTAAAATATTTTAATTATTCTGTGGAAACATACGCATCTAAATTACTCGAAAATGGAGTAAATGAATTATCCAAGCTCCCTGGTATAGGCAAAAAAACTGCTTTACGCATGGCTCTCTATCTTTTAGCTCAAAATAAAGAAGAGGTTGTAAACTTTGGTCAAAGCATTATCAATATGCGGGAACATATTAAATATTGTACCCGTTGTCACAATATTTCAGATCAGGATCTTTGTGAAATTTGTGCTTCACCCAAACGAGAAGCAGGTGTTTTATGTGTAGTGAGCGATATTCGAGATGTTTTAGCCGTAGAAAATACGGGTTTTTATAAAGGACTCTATCATGTTTTAGGCGGACTTATCTCTCCTATTGAAGGGGTTTCGCCTTCGCAATTAAATATACAAAATTTATTACCACGCATAGAAACTGAATCAATTAGCGAAATCATACTCGCGCTTCCCGCCACGCCCGATGGAGACACTACCGCTTTTTATATCGCCAAAGCTTTGCAAAACTATCCTGTGCTCCTTAGCTGTATTGCCAAAGGAATTGCCTTTGGCGATGATCTAGAGTATACTGACGAGTTAACTTTGGGACGTTCTATTGCCAATCGGCTTCCTTTTAAATAGCAGCCCTCTATTTTTATAAACGCATTGCTATCCTTTGAAAACAGCTCAATAATCTTTCCAGATAAAACAAAAAGAGGATGTCTAAAATTTAGGCATCCTCTTTTGTTATTTTAACTAAAGCTTATTCCGCTGGATTAATTTCCAATAATTCAACTTCAAAAGTCAAAGTTGAACCTGCTGGAATTACAGAAACAGCCCGATCGCCATATCCTAAATTGGAAGGAATATAAAAGATATATTTAGAACCTACACTCATCAATTGTACGCCTTCGGTCCAACCTGGAATTACTTGATTTAAAGGAAACGTAATGGGTTCTCCACGACCTATCGAAGAGTCAAATTCGGTACCATCAAGCAAAGTGCCTACATAATGTACTTTTACTTTATCTGTGGCCAAGGGTTTAGGACCTTTGGTTTCTTTTACAATTTTATACTGTAAACCACTAGCGGTAGTAGTAACTCCTTTTACTTTTTTGTTTTTTTCAAGGAATGCAGCCCCTGCTACTTTGTTACCTTCGGCAGCTTTACTAGCTTCGGCTTCTTGTTTTTTTTGCAAACTGGCTTGCCAAGCTTCTAAAATGCTATTTGCTTCTTCCTCTGTAAAATCCATTTTCACTCCAGTGAGTGCATCTTTGATACCTTGTGAAAGGATCTCAACATTAAACTCATAAGGAGCTTGTTTGAAATTACGTCCTACATTATAGCCTAATAAATAGCTAACTGTATCTTTGTCGGTTTTAAATTCTTTTGCCATACTTGGATAAATAATTAATAAAATAAATGTGAATACTAAAATTTTCTTTGTCATAATATAATGTTTTATAGTTAAAAATCGGAAATGTCCTCTTGTTGGGCTTGTTCTACAAAAAGAGGTTTATAATATGCTTTCAATCCGTCCATAGGTCGCTGTACTATTTGTTGAATTTGCAAACCATTTTTTTGTGCCACCTCATGAATAAGGTTGCTAAACCAATAAGCCGTAGATCCAACAAAATGAATTGGATACGCACTAAAGTTTGGATATCGTAAAATTTGTTTTTCAAAAAAAGTTTCAAAAGCCTTAGTTACTAAATTTTTAGCATACATTTCTTCTTTGTGTTCAAATAAGAACTTGGCAAAACCACCTAAAAAACGATTGGGGAAAGGCCCTTTATACACCCGATCCAAAATATCTGGAGTAAGATACGGACATTCTTGTGCAAAAGCGTTTTGTAAATGCTCGGGCATATCTTGATGTAAAAAATCGGATAATAAATGTAATCCCAAACTAGCTGCACTGCCATGATCGCCCAACAAATACCCTAAAGAAGGACGTCGATCGATAATGTTTTGGCCATCATACAAACAAGAACTACTCCCTGTACCCAATATACAAACTAAGCCTTTTTCTTTTCCACATAAGGCTTGTGCGGCCCCTATCAAATCACTCTCTACAAAAACTTCTGCGGTTGAAAAAAAATGTTCTAAACTATATTGTAACACCATTTTTTTGCTATCATTAGCACAACCCGATCCGAAAAAATGAACGAACTCCACTTTACTTTTATCAAAAAAAGGATCCAATTCTTTAGATAAAACCTCATCTACCATAGACTCATCTACAAAATAGGGATTCAATCCAATGGTTTGGAAATATTTTTCATCTCCAGACTTTGAAATTAAACACCAATCTGTTTTTGTGGAACCACTATCTGCCAATAATAACATCGTTTTCATTTTAAGGTAGCAAATGTACAAATTTTCTTATAATAAAACAAATGTACAAAAGTGTTCAAAACAAAAAAAGGCTTCTATTTCTAGAAACCTTTTTTGTTTTTTTTAAAATTGCAAAGACTAGTACATTCCGTCCATACCACCCATACCACCAGGCATTGGAGGCATTGCGGGTTTGTCTTCCTTGATATCGGCCAAAACACATTCGGTAGTCAACAACATACCTGCAATAGAAGCGGCATTTTCAAGAGCTACACGACTTACTTTGGTAGGATCAATGACCCCTGCTTGCAACAAGTTTTCGTATTTTTCAGAACGGGCGTTGAACCCAAAATCAGCTTTTCCTTCTTTGACTCTATTGACAATAACAGATCCTTCAAGACCTGCATTAGCCACAATTTGACGAAGAGGTTCTTCCAAAGCACGAAGTACAATTTGAACACCTATTTTTTCATCTTCATTCTCTACTTTTAGTTTTTCTAAAGCAGGAATACAACGAATATAAGCAACTCCACCTCCAGGAATAATACCTTCTTCAATGGCTGCACGTGTAGCATGTAAGGCATCGTCAAAACGATCTTTCTTTTCTTTCATTTCTATTTCCGATGCAGCTCCTACATAAATAACAGCAACCCCTCCAGCTAATTTTGCCAAACGTTCTTGCAATTTTTCACGATCATAATCGGAAGTTGTTTTTTCAATTTGCGCTTTGATCATGCTGATACGAGATTCAATATCAACCTTTTGACCTTTTCCGTTTACAATGGTTGTGTTTTCTTTATCTACACTTACTTTTTCGGCTTGACCTAAGAAAGTTAAATCTGCATCTTCCAATTTCAAACCTTTTTCTTCTGCAATAACGGTTCCTCCTGTTAGAATAGCAATATCTTCCAACATTTCTTTACGTCTATCCCCAAAACCAGGCGCTTTTACGGCCGCAATTTTCAAAGATCCACGCAAGCGATTCACTACCAAAGTAGCCAATGCTTCGCCATCAATATCTTCGGCTATAATTAAAAGAGGACGACCCGACTGTACGGTTTTTTCA
>JAVVPL010000052.1:0-795 GCA_036655775.1 Bacteroidales bacterium
TATAGAATAGTGCTTTATCCGTATGAAAACTCTCTTTTTGTAAACCATGAAAAAGTTTTTCCTCTGAACTCTTTGCTAATAAAATACCATTATTACCATTGTTCCAATCAAAAGGAAAAACACGTATATGTAAAATGGGATTTTGACAAGCGATAGTATTTACATATAAAATAGTATCAGACACTGGCAAAAATCTATTATCACCATATTCATTTTCGACAAATTTTTCTGTATATGTTTCGGCGTAAGGTAAAGAAATTAAAGAATTTGTATTTTCTTGTTCCCGAATAACTACAGAAGAAAAATGATAACCCAAGTAGTCGAGGATACTTTTTATATTCAAAATCCCAAAAGCACCCTGAGGCAGATTAAAAGTTAATTTGTCTTCGCTGCTAATTTTTCCTTTGATATATTGTTCTTTGATATATGTTTGTGAAGGTTCTATAATAATTGATCCACCAGAAGTGCGAGATAAAACTAATCGCTCTGCACATCGATAGATGGGAGGGGTGGAAACTTCAGAGATTTGCAATCGGGCTTCATAAACTTCTGCTATGGGGTTTTTCAAGGTAGACCAATCTATAAGTGGTAAGTCTCCATTTTCTGGTATTTCTGCTTTTTTTATACAATAAGGAAATTGTTGAATTGCAAATTTTGGTTTTATTTTAAGTTCAGATCCATAACTTACGTTTCCTTGGCCATCTTTTGCATACGCTCTTATATAATACATTCTGTCTTCTTCTAATCCTGTTATGGATATTTCAAAATCTAAAGTAGATAAAACAGAGTCGGAAA
>JAVVPL010000052.1:808-13566 GCA_036655775.1 Bacteroidales bacterium
TATGGTAGGAGAGGGTAAAAATCCATAACAAACTCCTTTTTCTGTACATTTTGCATTGCCTATTAAAAGAATACCTCCTTGTACGTTAACGTTGTTTTTATGTAGATCCACTTGACGAGTAAAAACATTCAGTCCATTGCCTCCACCCATCAATTGAAAAGAAATTATAGGGTTATTTTCTGTAATTTGGGTTATGGGTTTGCTCGTATTGGCACCTGAAAGCGATTTGGCAGAGGGGGTAGTTGCATCCGTAAAAGAGGTGTAAAGTCCTCCGTAAGGGAAAAAATCTGCTTTTGTAGTTTCTCTCGAGCTGTTGTTATCCGCGCGTAAAACTTCATATCCTAAATGTTTTTTGGATGCATTTATAGTATTGTCTCTTAAATGTGATACATAATAAGCGGAATCCACTCTAAAAATAAGTAAGCCATGCCCTTGATCTGGATTAGATTGCCATTTTTCGGGTACCCGATTTTCTAATACGAAAAATTCTCCAGGGGTAGAGGTATTGATTCTAAAAACCTCTTTTGATTTTAAAAAATCCTTGATTTGAAAATCTCCTCCTTGAGAAATGCTTTCTATTCTAAGCCAGCCTAAGCTATAACGACTAAACGCACTCAATGGAACGGGATGACCATCCCCATTACCGCTAGCCATTAAATCATGTATGTCTGGATGCTCTGACAATCCATCTTCTTCATAATCAGTATCGTAGAGATCTGGTAAACCTAATACATGACCAAATTCATGACAGTAAGTACTTAATCCTAAGCGAGACATAAAATTGTCGATTTCTGCAACACAAGATACATTTATCACTTTATTAGTACCTTCCACTGGACAAAGACCATTATTCGACCAAATATGGTAAGGATTAGCTGTATTCTCCTGACCTCGACCTGCAAAAATAATACTAATATGCTCCGCCCCATTGGCATCGCCATCAAAATTATACTTTAATTTGGATTGTACATAGAGAGCGACTTCTTTCTTTAATTCACTCCCCGCTGTTTCTTTTTTTGCATAATGACCAGCTGGCCAAGCGTAAGAAGTTTGTGTTTTAGTAGCCGTGTATTCTATAATTTTTGCTTGATATATAAAACGACCTTGAGACATATCCTGAAAATAATCTCTTACACTTCCATGATTACCGTGACCTGTGTAATTTACCCCATTTAATAAACTATCGTAAGTAGAAAGAGGATATTGCAAAGGACAATCTGGAAAATTAACTAAGACTACAATTACATTGAAGCTATCGCGTGATGCAAAATCGTAAGCTCCAGGAAAAAGCCATTGACCATGATGTGGTGAGGTAATAGACTTGGGGGACTTGCGTTCTGATTCAGGCAAAAGCATTTGCTTACTATGCGTTTTTGACTCTGTATTGCTTTGAGGAGATAAATTTTTACGGAGCTTTTTAAGCAACTGAATCTCGGATTGTTCACGCAAAGAAAGTTCATGAACCCTAATACCCGAACTAATGGAAACTCCATTTTTTATTTTTTCTACGTATTCGTAAAATCCATCTTTCCCTTGCATGATAGAGTATCCATCAGGGGTGGAAATCCAAGATCGATATTCATCCCCATGCAGTTGTATTGTTAACTCGGTACTATCCGCTTGCTTTATCTTAATTAGTTTATTGGAGGCTGGAACGGCTCTAAGCGTTTCGTTCCCAAGAATGAAAATAAATAAGCAAACATAAAATAAAATTGCAAGAGTAACTTTACTGACTTTTGTACTAATTGTTTTCATTATATCTGGTTTTAGTTTAGAATGAAATATTGAAATACATACTATGCCTATAGCATAGTCTTTAATTTACATTAATATAAGATCGTAAGTGACAAAAATAAAAAAAAAATGTGAATAAAAAAATATTTAAGATAAAATAGAGGATAATTTCTAACTATAAAATATTTTGCTATGTAAATTATAAAATGTAAATTTGTTCCGTCTTTGTCGAGTTTTCAATTTTTGTTTTGCAAGTTTGGCTTGGATATCTTATTTCTTAAATATAAATATTTAATACCTTTTACAAATGAAAAAATTATATCGTACGCGTCAAAATCGAATTGTTGGCGGTGTTTGTTCGGGCTTTGGAAAATATTTGAACATTGATCCCATTTTAATTCGTGCATTTTTTGTGGTGATAGCTTGTATGGGAGGGGTGGGCGTTTTTGCCTATTTGATTCTTTGTTTGGTAATACCCATGGAACCTTACAAAATAAATGGAGAGTTCAATGATTCTAACGTTAGTGAAGAGTCAAAAGCAGAAGATCAATCGGAAGATAAGGAAGAAGGGAGTGCTGAGGCTGCTTCACAAGCGCAATCTACGGGAGATTGCTGCTGGGCTTCAGAGAATAAAAAAAACACGAAAACCGAGCGCTCATGGGGGGCTGCGGTATGGGGGCTTGTGATTATTTTTATAGGTTTTTTGTTTTTGGGACAAAGTCTCCATTGGTTTAATTTTTATTTCTGGTCCTCTATTTGGCGTTTTTGGCCTTTCATTTTGCTTTTTGTGGGGGTGAATATGATCCCTGTAAAATCGTGGTTCAAAGCAACGCTAAATATACTTTTACTTCTGGCCCTTTTTGCTTTGTTGATTTTTAATGGCACGAATTGTAAAGGGGAAAATTGGCATTCTACGGAGGGTGTTTGTATGAATCATACGATGGGAATTTTTGAAGATTCTGTATTATTTGAAATGGAAGTGGAGCCTACGGATTCTTTGTTTGCTCAACTAAACATAGAGGCAGGAGCTTGTTCTTTTGACGGTTTTTGGCCTTGTGTCAATTTGGCGGATGTGAAAAATGGGACTCATTCCGAAACGGAACAATGTTTGCGTGTGAACAAAGAGTTGAATAAAACAAAATATAAAATTAATTCACTGGAACCACTGGAAATAAAGGCCTATCTAAACACGGATAGGATTTGGGATATGGAAATGAATGTGGGAGCGGGTTCAACAAACTTGGATCTTAGCAAATACAAACTACGCAATTTGACATTTAATGGCGGCGTATCTTCGGTGGTAGTTACCTTGGGTGCACTTTACCCACATACGAATATCGATTTTCAAAGTGGTGTATCTTCTATAGAAATTCGAGTTCCCAAGGAGGTGGGTGTTTGTATTAATAGCACTACGGTATTGAGTGCGCATGATATGGAAGGTTTACATAAACAAGATGGCGCCTATTATTCCGATAATTTTCTCAAGGCGGCTTCAAAAGTGTATATTAATCAAGAAGGCGCGCTCTCAACCTTTACATTTACTAGGGTAAACTAATTAGAACGTATTTATTTCGTAATAGGGGGTTTGTTTTCCTCTACAATTTCTTTTCTCAATACCCATCGACAAGCTTCAGCTTCTCCTCCTGTTGCTAAATAGCTTTGTACAAATTCCCAACCTAGGGTGTTCATTTGGTTGAGGGCATCAATCATTGAGTTAAACTCTAGTGGGGAGCCTTTGGCATCTCTCATAATATTATCGCGAGTAATTCGTTTCGAGAATTGCCCTGAGTCAATCAAAATATTGATTTTAGGAGAAAATGAAAGGGTTTTACTTTGAATTTCACAATACATGTATTTGCTTGCTTTATTTTGAGAAAATCCCCCCGTACTGAGGCTTAGAAGAAGAAAAGTGAAAAATAATTTTTTCATAGATGAATCGTTTTTTTATCGATGATATTGTAATTATAAGTAATAATAGGCGTGGCTGTATGGCAAATTTTTCGTGAAATAGCGAACAAAAATACAAACATATTATTTAGAAACAAAATTTTTGTAAAATAGAAATAAAATTTGTAGCCATTTGTATAGGTTTGTCTGTTTGATGAAATATTCTTACCTTTGGAACTCTAAAAAAAAAGATGAACTTTTCACTCACTAATATTTAGTTTACGTAATACGTATGAATAAAGTTTTAATTATAGATGATGAACCTCAATTGCGTAAATTACTTACACGAGTTATTGAGTTGGAAGGATATGAAGTATTTCAAGCGGTAGATTGTGCTACGGCTTTAAGACAACTTACATTTTGTTCGCCAGATGTAATATTTTGTGATGTACGCTTACCTGATGGAAATGGGATTGATTTGATCCCGAAATTAAAAGCGGCTTATCCTTTGACCGAAATTATATTGCTTACGGCACATGCAACAATTTCCGATGGCGTACAAGCTATAAAAAACGGGGCTTTTGACTATATTATCAAAGGGGATGACAATAGTAAAATTATTCCATTATTAAGTCGTGCAATGGAAAAAGCACAAATGGGTAAGCGAATTAAGGCTCAAGAAACACAAGTGCCCCAACAGTATACTTTTCAATTTATTGTAGGCAATGCAAAGGTAATTAAAGATGCGGTTTTTTTGGCGCAAAAAGTAGCTGTTACGCCTGTGCCTGTATTATTGACAGGCGAAACGGGTACAGGTAAAGAAGTCTTTGCTCAATCGATACATCAAGCTAGTGCGCGGAAGGAACATTCTTTTGTAGCAATCAATTGTGCTTCGTTTAGTAAGGAGTTGTTGGACAGTGAGATGTTTGGATATAAAGCAGGCTCTTTTACTGGCGCGCTCAAAGATAAAAAAGGACTTTTTGAAGAGGCCGATCAGGGTACGATTTTTTTGGATGAAATCGGAGAAATAGCCGTGGAATTACAAGCTAAATTGTTGCGGATTTTGGAAACGGGCGAGTATATAAAAATAGGGGATACTAAACTTACCAAAGTAAATGTACGTATTATAGCTGCCACCAATCGGGATTTAGTTCACGAAATTGCCAAGGGGCAATTTCGTGAAGATTTATTTTATAGACTTTCAGTTTTTCAAATTCATATACCCCCTCTAAGGGATAGGGTCGAAGACATTGCTGCTATAGCCAATGTTTTTATTCATTCATTTGCTCCTCAATTAAACAAAGAAATACGAAACGTAGATCCTTTATTTTTGGAAGCTCTCAAACAACATGAATGGAAGGGAAATGTACGTGAATTGCGAAATGTGATTGAACGGAGTTTAATTGTTTGTGAAGGAACTGAACTTTCTCTTGTTGACTTACCTGTAGAGATGCAGTCTAAGAAAAAACAACTTGAAGGTGGTATACATCTATTCGATTTTGAACTTGCGGATATGGAATCTCGTCATATTAAAAAAGTATTGGAATACACCAAAGGGAATAAAACAGAGACGGCTCGTTTATTGAAAATAGGATTGAGTACCTTGTATCGAAAAATAGATGAATATTCGATTACACTTGAATCCTGATTGTTTCGTAATGGTATTATGAAAAAACGTAAATTTATATCCTGTAGCTGCTTATGTTCGGAATTGTTCATATAAGGTTGGCTCATCTCTCACTTTATCGTAGCTTTAGTAGCGAAGATAAATTTCGCATTTTATAGGAAGTTGCGGTTCAAGGAGAGAATGTACTTTTGAGAAGTATGGAATTTATCCCGCTTATTATTTATGGAGAAATAAACTCGCCTAAATGGGGAAGAGAATTTGTAAAATGTGATGTTCAAAGATTATCTTAAAACGAATTCGTTAGTTAGAAAAAGAGAACTATTGCGATAGAAATAAAAGTAAATGAAATTTCTAAAGAAGACAAACTTAAAATTCCCTATCACGAAGATATTGAAAGAATTGAAAATAAAGAGAAGTAGGAGTTAGAGAAAAATGTAAAAATAAAAGATTTGGTTTCTAATTAAATCTTTTGTAATTTTGACTGATAAATTAAAAATTTTAGTCCGAAATATAGGGGCTAGATCTACATTATTCCTAAATATAAGTTATTATGAAAAAACAAATTCTATTCATTTTTTTATTATCTATTTTTTTATTATCCTGTTCAAAGGATACTAATGACATTTCACTCTTAAATGAAGTGTCACCTGGAAATTCTTCTCAAATGCTTGTATTTAAAGATACTGAAGAACTTGAAAAAAATGCAAGTGCTGTTTTATCGATGAATACTGAAGCTCGAAAAATTTGGGAAAAACAAAAAAGTTTTTCTTCTTTTGGTGTTGCTTGTGATAAAATCTACCTTGCATGTATTCCCGAAAATTTCAAAACAGAAGAAGATGTAGCTGCATTTGTATCTACAAACAAAGAGTATTTGCAAATTGTGAGTAAAAATGGCGAAAAAGTGTTAGAACCGATTAATTATAAAAATCGATATCGTTATTTAGCAAACTTATCGAAGCTATTTCAAGTAGGTGATGATATTTATAAAGTTTTTGAAGAAATTATTATAAAAACATCTACAAAAAACAGAGCAATACTTGAGCAGATTACAGAATCTAATTTGGATGCCAAACTTTTATCATCCTCAGAGATTTCAGTATTTTATTCGCAAAAAGCGCTTAATAATAGCTTGTCGGGCACAAAAGATTGTGCGTCAGAAAATTATTGCACGCCAAATCAGTTGCTTGGACATTCTTTTAATGATAAACAGAAGGAAAGTCTGCATGTGAGAGTAAGTCTTACATATACTGCCGTTAGTGGTTTAGATTTTTTGGAAAGTGTTGAATATGTTGTTCGTCCATATAAAAAAGTTCTTGGGATATGGTATTGGAGGAAGGCTGATATTAGTATGGATTTAAGTCTTCGTGCATATTCATATAGAGGAGATAACGGAACATGGGGTTTTTGGGATTATTCAAATTATGTTTCACTTAAAAATGAAAGAGTTATTGAGGGGAATTATTCTTACAACAATCGTCAATTGAGCAATATTTATTATGGTCCTTCCTTTAAAATCATTAAGATATCTGCAACTAATAGTCTCACGAAACCTTTTAAACGAGAGGAAGCTTTTTAGTAAGTATTTAGTATTTTTTAGTAAATTATTTTAATAATTTCCATTATGACATTTAAAAATGATTTTTTTTTTACCCAACGCAAATAAAAAAAATTCCGTTTCTAATGCTATTTATATGGCTATTCAATTCCTCTTGCTCAAAAATAGTGCAAGAGGAATTTCCTGATTTTGAGGAAAAACCAGTAATTAATAGTTTGGTAATAGATAGCATGCCGATACAAGTCTATATTTCTTTGACTAAAAAATTAGACAAAACACACTTGGAAGGCTGTGATAATGCGATCATAAAACTATTTGAAGAGGATCGTTTTATAGAAGTAATTCCTTCTGTTGGCGAAGGGGTTTATAAGTCCTCTTTGCTTGCAAAACAAGGTAAACGATATACTTTAGAAGTTAAAATCAAAGATTTCGATAAACAAGTATTTAAAATAACTCCCCCTAGAAAGGAGAAAATTTTAAATATTGTACATATTAATGAAGCAGGCGTAGAAACAGACAATGGAGTTACTTGCCCTGCATTTAAAATTACATTTACGACAGACCCAAATAAAAAAGAATATTTTCAAATACGGGCAAGCTATTGGCATGACTATTATAGCTATTGGCGAAACCATGAAAAACAAGATGACGAAGAGTCTGGATTTCATATAGAAAGTTATCCTGTATATATTATTAATATTAGCGATCCCATTCTTTTGAATGAAGGCTTGCCTATATTGGTGTTTAGTAATGAGCAAATAAAAGAGAGTGTGTATACTATGTATATAGAATATTCTGGGAGTGGTAATAATAGGGATTTTAAAATGGTAAATGGCGTATCTAAGCAGGTGCTCTGTCCTTTATCTATAGAACTTCTGAGCATAGATTCGGCCTATTATCAGTATTTAAAATCAGCCTATTTATATGATCGAGGCCGATTTGATGGGGGCATAGGACAAGTATATCAGCCCTATCAATTATTCTCTAATATTCCTGGAGGATACGGTCTTGTAGCTTCCTACTCACTTGACAAATACGACACTATTTTCCCTGCGGGTAAATAAAGAGTTTTATAAGAGCTATTTCATAAAAATATCTACATGAATTTCCAATTTAAAAATCTACTTCTTTTTATAATTTTTTTGATGAGTTTATCCTCCTCTTTCGGGCAAAAACGGCTATCTGGGATTGTAAAAAATGGAATTTCGGGAGAACGTTTGCCTGGCGCGACTATCTTTGATCTTGATATTAAAACTGGTACGGTAAGCGACAAACAAGGGCAATTTTCTCTTATAACAAAACCTTCTACCAATTTGAGGGTTTCGTATATTGGGTATAATTCTAAAATTCTTAAAATATTGATGACTGCCGACACTTTGATAGAAGTTTTACTACTGCCAGGAGAAGAGACTTTGTCGGAAGTTGAAATTGTGGCCAAACAAGCTCGTAAATCTTTTAATACAGCTAGTTTAAGTATAAGCGAAATTGTAAATATTCCAAACTTGACAGGAAAACCTGATGTTTTGAAAGCCTTACAACTCCAACCTGGTATTCGCTCTCAAGGAGAAATGTCGAGTGTGACTTTAGTAAGGGGCGGAAATCCTGGAGAAAACTTATATCTTTTAGATAATACGCCTTTGATTTATGTGCATCATATTGGAGGTTATATGTCTGTATTTAATACGGATATGATTAATGATGTGGAAATGTACAAGGGCTCTTTCCCCGCAAAATACGGAGAACGCCTATCTTCTATTATTTATATATCTCAAAAAGAAGGAGATAAATCGGAATTATTGGGTTCTTTCAGTATAGGAATTTCCGATCTCTCTTTCTCTTTTGAAGGCCCTACAAAATTGAAAAATTCCAGTTTTATTATCACGGGACGGAAAACTTTTGTCGATTTATATTATATGCTTGCCACAGGGCTTCTCGACAAAAAATCCGATTTGTTTTTATCGTATGGTTTTCATGATGTGAACGGCAAATTTTCTTGGAGTCTCAATAATAAGCATAGTTTTCATTTTAATATTTATCAAGGAGATGATTATTTAGGTGTGTTCCCCAAAATAGGGAAAGCTAATCGAACGAGGGTAAGTAATGTGTGGGGAAATTGGCTTGTGGCAGCAGATTGGACTTACATATCCTCTTTTAATTTATTCGTCAAAAACACCCTTTCGTATACTTCGTACCGATTAAAAAATACGAACATGATACGATTAGCCAATGAGACTACGGGAGAAGAAATTAAAAATAATAGCTATAAAATGCGTTCAAGCGTTCAAGATATTTCTTTACGTTCGGATGCCAACTATTTAATAAATAATAATTGGGATCTTGATTTCGGACTCAAGTTTTCTTATTTAAAATTTATTCCTGCACAATTTGAAAGTACTTTCCAATCATGGAATAATGCCATTGATAAAAGTAATGCTTTTGAATCTGTAATTTATTTTTCAAATAAACTTACATTTTTCAAGAATTTAGAGGTGAATTTGGGTTTACGACTTGTCAACTATACGAATAATGAAATTTGTAACTTTGCATTAGAACCTCGTGTAAATGCAAGTTACAGACTTCCCAAAAACAATATTTTAAATGTAAGTTATATGCGAGTGAGCCAAAATGCCCAATTAATTTATAATACGGGAGGACTTACTGCAAATGAAATTTATATTCCTTCTGGTAGAGATATTCCCATTTCATTATCGAATCAGTTTTCATTGGGTTGGAGTTGGAATTTTAAGCAAGAAATGTTTGCCGTAGAAGCAAATGTGTACTATAAAACTTTAAAACAATTAACTACCTATAAAGAGGGATATGGTTATTCTTCAGGCGATTTGTATTGGAGAGAAAAGTTGGAAACAGGAGGCAAAGGTATTGCCAAAGGTTTTGAATTGATTTTTAAAAAACAAAAAGGGAAGTGGACAGGTTTTATAGGCTATACATTATCAAAATCTACTCGTCAATTCGACAATATCAATGGAGGGAAAAGTTATATTTTTGATTTTGATTCGCCACATGCGCTGTCTTTGAGTATGGGATACCAAATTTCAGAAAAATGGAGTGTTGGACTCACTTGGCAATACCAAAGCGGATTACCTTTCACGCCTGTAATAGGAAGATATAATGGTGTTGAGATGGATCCGAATACGGGGAAATATACACCTTTTGAAGTATTAATCTATGGGGATAAAAATAGTGGACGTATGCGTGCTTACCATCGTTTAGACTTTGCATTTAAGTATACGAAATATACAAAAAAACATCATCGTAAATCTGAATGGAATTTCGGACTCTACAATGCGTATAATAGACAAAATCCATATCTTTATTATTATAGTGAGCCTGGAAATCTCGGAACGCTAAATATCCCTCAACCTCTTCCTTCCGACGAGTTTAATCCGATAGTCTTATGTCAAATGAGTATTTTTCAAATCATGCCGATGATTTCCTATAAAATTTGGTTTGGGACTAAGTTTAAAAAAAAGCTTTAATTTTAATTCAACATTGAGGATTTCAAAGCCGTATTCTATGTATTGCTGTATCATCATCCTGTTTTTTACCTTATACAAAACTTCCGATATTTTTTTATAAAACCCTATCAAAATGATAAAACCCTATCATTTTGATAGGGTTTTTATTTTTTTTATTTTTTTATTTTTGTTGCTATCTCTTTGATCCTTTTATTTTTAAATTATTTATATGTTTTTTGGCATAGATTTAATAGAGAGAGGTAGAAATCAACTAGCAATTTAAAATAAAAAATCATGGAAAATGTAATTTCATTCGTTGTGTGTTTACTTAGCGGGATACTCTGCTTTGTGTTTTTTTACAAATGTGTAGATTGGTTTGAAAAAATATAATATAAGAAAAATGTATACAGTATTATTTATACTTGGTTTATTTATTTTCATTTATTTGGTATATGTGCTTATCAAACCTGAAAAATTTTAATTGTTTTTATATGAATACAGAATTAATAGGCTTGATAGTACAAGTCGTTTTGATGCTAATTATAAGTTATCCCCTTGGGAAATATATCGCCAAAGTATATAAAGGCGAAAAAAACGGGATGGATTTTATGAAGCCTTTAGAAAATTTTATTTACAAATTGTGTGGTATTGATGCCACCCAAGAGATGACTTGGCAAAAATTTTTGAAAACTTTGCTAGTGGTGAATTTGGTTTGGTTTGTATGGGGCATGTTTTTATTAGTTTTTCAACAATATTTGCCGCTGAATCCAGATGGAAATGTGGGGCAAAGTCCACATCAAGCTTTCAATACGTGTATCAGTTTTATGGTGAATTGTAATTTGCAACATTATAGTGGTGAAAGTGGGCTTACCTATTTTACGCAGCTTTTTGTGATTATGTTGTTTCAATTTATTACGGCTGCTACAGGAATGGCTGCCATGGCTGCAATCATAAAGGCCATGGCGACGAAAAGTTCCAAAACAATTGGTAATTTTTGGTATTTTTTAGTACGAAGTATCACGCGGATTTTACTTCCTTTGGCTCTCATTATAGGTTTTGTTTTTATTCTTGAAGGTATGCCTATGACTTTTCAGGGGAAAACAACACTTACAACTTTGGAAGGAAATTCTCAAACCATTTCGCAAGGACCCGTTGCGGCCATTGTCCCTATCAAACAATTAGGGACGAATGGTGGTGGGTATTTTGGAACGAATGCGTCACACCCTTTGGAAAACCCATCCTATTTGAGTAATATGCTTGCTTGTATAGCTATTTTATTGCTTCCTATGGCGATGATTTTTGCTTTAGGTTTTTATCTCAAACGAAAAAAATTAGCATTTACTATTTTCGGTGTTATGTTATTTGCATATTTGGTGGGTGTGGGGATAAATACCTATCAAGAAATGAATGGAAATCCCAATATAGAGGCGCTTGGAATTGCACAAAACGGCGGTTCCATGGAGGGTAAAGAAGTGCGTATTGGAGCCGCCGCTACGGCATTATGGAGTGTGACCACTACGGTTACTTCCAATGGATCTGTAAATGGTATGCATGATAGTATGATGCCTCTTTCGGGTATGGTACAGATGTTTAATATGCAAATTAATACTTGGTTTGGAGGCGTAGGGGTAGGTTGGATGAATTATTATACGTTTATAATTATAGCGGTATTTATAAGTGGCTTGATGGTTGGGCGTACGCCTGAGTTTTTAGGTAAAAAAATAGAAGCTAGAGAAATGAAAATAGCAAGTATTGTGGTTTTGCTTCATCCTTTAGTAATTCTTGTGGGAACGGCTTTGGCCACTTATTTATATGTGCATAATCCTAGTTTTGTAGCGAGTGAAGGCGGATGGCTCAACAATGTGGGGGCCCATGGATTGAGTGAAATTCTATATGAATATACTTCCTGTGCAGCCAATAATGGATCTGGATTTGAAGGTTTAGGAGATAATACTTGGTTTTGGAATTATTCTTGTGGTTTAGTGCTTATTTTAAGTCGTTTTATTCCTATTATTGGACAAGTGGCTATTGCTGGATTATTGGCTGAAAAAAGATATATTCCAGAAAGTGCAGGAACTTTAAGACCCGATACCCTGACTTTTGCAATAATGACTTTTGCTGTAATTTGTATTATTGCGGCCTTGTCGTTTTTTCCTGTACAAGTGTTAAGTACCCTCACCGATCATTTGAATTTATAAAAAATTAAAACAAAATTGAACTAAGCCCAATTAGAGTGGCTACTGAATAAAATTATTTTTAATATGCAAAAAAATCAATCGGCTTCTTTATTTCAAAAGGAGCAACTTAAGGAAAGTTTAATACAGTCGTTTATTAAATTGAACCCTAGAGGTATGATTAAAAATCCAATCATGTTTACGGTGGAAATAGCAACGGCAATGATGTTTGTGGTTAGCTTTTATTCGCCTTTCAGTAGTGCACAAGGCGCATTTTTGTATAATCTAAGTGTGACCTTTATTTT
>JAVVPL010000053.1:0-13381 GCA_036655775.1 Bacteroidales bacterium
ATCCATTTACCACTTTGGTACCCAATTTGGGTATTGTAAGTTATAGAGATTCCAAATCGTTTGTGATGGCCGATATCCCTGGAATTATAGAAGGGGCTGCCGAAGGAAAAGGTTTAGGGCTTCGTTTTTTGCGACATATAGAACGAAATTCATTACTATTATTTATGGTATCTATCGATGCTAAAGATATCAAAGAAGAATACAAAACCGTATTGAATGAGTTAAAAAAGCATAATCCCGAATTGATGGACAAAAAACGAATTTTAGCAATTACAAAATCCGATTTGGCGGATGCCGAATTGATTCGAGCCATCAAAAAGACCCTTCCTAAAGATTTGCCCTCTGTATTTATTTCGTCAGTATCACAAAAAGGACTTGTCGAATTAAAAGATTTAATTTGGGAAAATATAAACGAATAAACAGTATTTACGAATTAGAAGAATAAAATAAATAAATTATGAGCAAAGTTCTGATTATTGGCGCAGGCGGTGTAGGCACCGTAGTCGCTCACAAAGTAGCTTCGCATCCCGAAGTTTTTAGTGAAATTATGTTAGCCTCGCGCACTCTATCGAAGTGTGATGAGATAGCCAAAAAAATTGGAGGCAATCGGATTCAAACAGCGCAAGTTGATGCGGATAATGTGCCCCAATTAGTTGCTTTAATGAAGTCGTTCAAGCCCGAATTAGTGATTAATATTGCTTTGCCATATCAAGATTTGCATATTATGGATGCTTGTTTGGAAGCTGGGGTCAATTATTTGGATACCGCCAATTACGAACCTTTGGATGAAGCTAAATATGCGTACAAATGGCAATGGGCCTATCAAGATAAATTCAAAAAAGCAGGACTTACCGCCATTTTAGGTTGTGGTTTTGATCCAGGGGTAACCAGTATATTTACCGCTTATGCTGCCAAACATCATTTTGATGAAATTCAAGAATTGGATATTGTGGATTGTAATGCAGGCAATCATGGAAAAGCCTTTGCTACCAATTTTAATCCGGAAATCAATATTCGTGAAGTGACCCAAAAAGGAAAATATTTTGAAAATGGGCAATGGATAGAAACCGAACCTCATCAAATACATAAAGCCTTAAATTATCCTGAAATTGGACCTAAAGAATCCTATTTGATTTATCACGAAGAATTGGAATCCTTAGTTAAAAATTTCCCAAGCATTCAACGAGCTCGTTTTTGGATGACTTTTGGGCAAGAATATTTGACCCATTTACGCGTAATTCAAAATATTGGCATGGCAGGGATTGAGCCTGTGATGTATGAAGGCAAAGAAATTGTTCCTATACAATTTTTAAAAGCCGTATTGCCTAATCCTGGCGATTTGGGTAAAAATTATACAGGCTGGACCTCCATAGGTTGTCGAATTAAAGGCCGTAAAAATGGAGAAACAAAAACCTATTATATTTACAACAATTGTAGTCATGAAGTGGCTTATCGAGAAACAGGTACTCAAGGGGTAAGTTATACCACAGGTGTGCCTGCCACCATTGGAGCCATGATGTTTATGAAAGGTTTGTGGAAAAAGCCAGGGGTTTACAATGTGGAAGAATTTAATCCAGATCCATTTATGGAAGCTTTAAATACCGAAGGTCTACCTTGGGTGGAAGTGCATAATATCGATTTGGAATTTTAGCAAATTCGCTTTTAGTTTAGAGAGCGTAAGATATGTTTATAAAAAAACTCTCTAACCGAAGCTGGGGCCAAACGCACAGGAATACGGACGATTAAATTGCGAGCCATTTCCCAAAAATTGGTCAGCCCTATTTTATAGAAAAACCATTGGAGTTTGATATCAGAGGCGGTGTATTTTATACCGCCTCTTCTTTTAAACATTTGGGCCGTGGCTCTAAATAGAAGTAAACTTTCGGGTATATTTGCCATTTGTGCACCATTTAAAAATAAGCGAGCCCACAAATGCCAATCTTCTAAATTGTAAAAATGAATATAGCCACCCACTTTGAGGATGGCTTCTTTTTTGTAAATCAAACTTGGATGATTGAAGGGACAGCGTATTTTCATGGCTTTGCAAATATCCGCATGCGAGCTAGGTACGCGTCTTTGTGAAATAATATGCGTGGGTTCACCCAAAAATTCATCTACATTACTTCCCAAAATATCGACTTCGGGATGTGTCTCCAAAAAAGCAATTTGTTTTTCAAAACGAAGCGGTTTAGCAATATCATCGGCATCCATACGGGCTATATACGCATAAGAACATACACAAATTCCCTGATTGAGCGCAGCCGAAATTCCTTGATTTGTGGGCAAGGCGGTGATAATAAGGGGGACGGGCGAAATGCTGGCAAAATGGGTCAAAACAGCTTCGTTTTCTGCGTTGATGGGCCCATCCTTCACAATTACTATTTCGTTAGGTAAGAGAGTTTGTTTAGCAATACTGTCGAGGGCTTGCGCAAAATGCACGGCCTGGTCTTTGAAATAGACGGGGATGAGTACAGAAAATTGCATGGGCATATTCATAACACAATTAAAAACTTTTAAATTTTATTTTCTTTTCTATATACTCCCTAAATTTTAATAAAACAACATAAAAAGAATAACCTATTTTATTTTTTAATAAAAATAAAGCGATTTTAGTTTTATATTTTTGCCAAGGAGTGAGCCATGACCCAGAATAATGATGAATACTATATGTGTTTGGCGTAATATGAATTTGACGATCGCTATGCATGGGGCAAAAATATTCAGAAGGATAAGCCCTAAAATTAGAAATATTTTGCAAGGATCCATCAAAAAGAAGTCCGTGTTTTTGTAAAATATTTGAAAAATGAACAGGAATTGGAAGGGTATTCAAAGACCCATTGGCATTTTTAAAATGAATGTGTTCGTAATAATGTAACACCTCCTCAAACAGAGGAGTTCCCGCTTCACTGCCTAAAATTAAGCCTGGAGCTACAATTTGTTCTTGTTTAAAATTTGCATATTCAAATCCGCCAAACATTTTATTTTCCAATAAGGGATTTAACGATTTAAGGAGTTCTACATCTGTATCCAAATAGATACCCCCATGATGATAAAGAATATAAAACCGAGCATAATCAGACACAAAAGCCCATTTTTCAGCTTGCGCTGCTTCGGAAGTATAGGGAATAGCATGTATATCAAAATTACTTTCATTCCATAGCACAAAAGTATACTCTGCTAAATATTTTTTCCAACTATTTATACATGCAAGAGCTAATGGAGGAATAGGCTTGCCTCCAAACCAGATATAATGTATTGTTTTAGGTATCACAAATTAAGCCGCTTTTGCTTCCGCAATAAATTTTTTGATGTTTTGGCGTTGTTCTATCCATAGAGCCACTAATAAGCCTAAAATACCAAAACACAAACAACTTAAAAATAGCGATTTAAATAAACTCGTTTTGCCAAGTATAGGTTGGAAATCCGACAAAACGGTGATATTTGTAGTTTGTAAACGAAGTTGAGCTTCCAAGCCATTTCTTTGCGTTTCTAAGGCTAACATTTCGCCATGGAAAAGTTGACGATCTTTTTCTTGATAAGAAGTAAAAACGATTTTGTCGGAATTGGCCATTCCTTGGCTACGTTTCCGTGCCATTTCAATATACTCTATACTTTGTAAACTATCCAAACGATCAATTTGAAATGTGAGTTGGCTAATTTGTTCAACGATAGAAATGCGATTACTTTCGTAGGCACGTGAAAGAGATGGATTACGTCGAATATAATTGAATAAAGCATTGCTGATTTGACGATAGGTAGCGGGATTGGTGGTAGAGGTTCGTAAATTTAAATACGCAATACCAGGAACCCGTCCACGTAATACTTTTTTGCGAATTGTGCCTGCGGTTCCTTCTTGTCCTTTTAATATTGTTTCTTCAATAATATTTTTTTTGCCCATTTCGTTATAGCTCACTTCATTGGTGATGCCATCTTGATCTAAGTCGATGCCATAGCCCATGCGGATGCTGCGAATTTGTTTCACCATAGGAATGGAAATGCCTAAAGTACGCGCTACATATAAATCGTCGCTGCCGTGGAGCATTTTGTTGAGTTTGTTTACTTCATTGTCCAAATTTTGCACTTCAAATCCATTGCATTGAATTATAGCTTCTCCCTGAAATGCCGCAGGACTAATTAGATAATACGTCACAGCTACAGCTACGCCTATAACCAAAAATACACACACTAAGGTAAAACGGCGAATAATAAATTGAAGAAACAGAAAAAGTGCGTGCCCTATACCTTTAAATAAAACACAGATCCCATGTCCAATGGCACGGAAACATTTAATAGTAAGAGCTAGTAAATCAATTTCGTTTTCTTGTTTTGGTTCTGAATTGGATGTGTTTTCGCTCATAATTTAGCTTGTATATGTATTGTAAATAGGAATTGTTTAATAGGATTAGTTCGCAAAGGTACAAAATAAATTTCAAAATTCTAAAGAAAATAATTACTTTTGCCCTTCTAATACTATAATATGGATGTCAATTTGATTCAGCCCGCATGGTATGTGCTGTATACTGCTTCACGATGTGAAAAAAAAGTGGCTAAAGATTTGGAAGATAAAGGTGTGCAATTTTATCTTCCCCTACATGCTTCGCCTAGATTGTGGTCGGACAGGGTCAAAATTGTAGAGCTTCCTTTGTTTCCTTCTTACATATTTGTGCATTGTCCTTGGTCGCAAATATATTCTCTTTTGCAAATTAAACATGTGGCCCATTTGGTGCGTATAGGTAGCGAGGCAGCGGTGGTAAGAGAAAAAGAAATCGCCGATATTGGTCGGTTTTTGGAATTGGCCAAAAATTGTCCTTTATGTGAGGGAGACGAGGTCGCGTTGATTTGCGGGAAATTAAAAAACTTGAAAGGAAGTGTAAAAAAAATAGGCAAAAAAAAGTTGATTTTGTATGTGGAGAGTTTGCATGCCCAAGTCTGTGTGTCGTTGGATCAGGTAGTAAAAAACAACGAAGTCGATTTAAGGAATGATTAAAATTCTTTGATTTTATATAGAGAAAGTGTACCTTTGCACCTTTATAAATAAAGCGTATAAATATCCCATTAAATAAAAAACAAATGTCCTATTTTTCACATGAAACGGCCATTATTGATGCCGATTGCCAAATAGGTGAGGGTACCAAAATTTGGCATTTTAGTCATATTATGAGTGCGTGCACTTTGGGTATGAATTGTAATATTGGTCAAAATGTAGTTATTTCACCTCAAGTTGTTTTGGGAAATAACGTAAAGGTGCAAAACAATGTATCTATTTACACAGGAGTAAGTTGTGAAGATGATGTTTTTTTGGGACCTTCTTGTGTGTTTACAAATGTAAGTAATCCGCGCAGTGCGATCAATCGAAAATCGCAATATGCCCCTACCCATGTGGGCAAAGGTGCGACCATTGGGGCCAATTCTACCATTGTTTGTGGGCACGATATAGGGGCTTATGCCTTTATAGGCGCAGGTTCGGTGGTAACCAAAGCGGTGCCCGATTATGCTTTAATGGTGGGCAATCCCGCCACGCAATTAGGTTGGATGAGTCAATATGGACATCGTTTAGAATTTGACAAAGATGGCTTTGCCACTTGTTCCGAAAGCGGCCAACGATATCATTTAAAAGATAATAAAGTAGTTCTTATTCAAAATAATTAAAACGTAAATGAATACACCCCAAATTGCCTTGATCGGCTTAGGTTATGTAGGTTTGCCCATTGCTATTGAATTTGCAAAAAAAACGAGAGTTATTGGGTTTGATATAAACGAGAAGCGTGTAGAGATGATGCGCAACAAAATAGATCCGAGTAGTGAACTTAGTCCTCAGGATTTTGAAAATGCAGATATTCTTTTCACCTCTTCTTTGACGGACTTAAAAAACGCCAATTTTTATATAGTAGCCGTGCCTACGCCCATAGATGAATACAATCAACCCGATTTGAAACCTTTGATAGGTGCGAGTACCACAGTGGGTAAGGTGTTGAAAAAAGGCGATTACGTAGTGTATGAATCTACCGTATATCCAGGTTGTACCGAAGAGGATTGCGTGCCTATATTGGAAAAAGAAAGTGGTTTAAAATTTGGTGTCGATTTTAAGGTAGGCTATTCACCCGAGCGAATTAATCCAGGCGATAAGGTGCATACCTTGACCAATACAATGAAAATTGTATCTGCTTGTGATGCGGAGGCCTTGGCTAAGGTGGCTCAAGTTTACGAACTTATTATTCAAGCAGGGGTACATCGAGCTCCTTGCATCAAAGTGGCGGAAGCAGGTAAGATTATCGAAAATACGCAAAGGGATGTCAACATTGCCTTGATGAACGAACTTTCGATTATCTTTAGTCGGATGGGGATTAATACCTATGATGTAATAGCCGCGGCAGCTACCAAATGGAATTTTTTAAAATTCTATCCTGGTTTAGTGGGCGGGCATTGTATAGGCGTTGATCCATATTATTTAGTACATAAAGCCAAACAAAAAGGCTATCATGCCCAATTGATCGATGCGGGTCGTTTTATCAACGATAGCATGGGCGGCTATATTGCCAAACAAACGGTAAAACGAATTCTTGCTGCGGATAAGCATTTAAATGAATCTCGCGTATTGGTTTTGGGTTTTACCTTTAAAGAAAATGTGGCTGATATTCGTAATTCTAAAGTGGCCGATATTATTTATGAACTTCAATCCTATCGACTTCATGTTGATTTGGTGGATCCTCATGCTAATCCTGCAGAGGTAATGCAAGCCTACCAAATAGAAATGGTAGACAAACCACAAGGTAAATACGATGCCATTATTGCGGCAGTGGCGCATCATGAATATCGAGAAATGACGGAAGCCGATTTTATAGCCCTTTCTACCGAAGAGGGTTTGTTGGTCGATGTAAAAGGTTTGTATCTGAATAAAATTGAAAAATTAAATTATTGGAGTTTGTAATCACTGAACGTATTAAATTATTTATTTATGAAACGAATAGCATTAGTTGGTTGTGGCAGAATTTCGGTTCGACATATAGAAGCCATAGAGGCAACCCCAGGAGTGGAAATTGCCTTGGTGTGCGACTGTAATGAAGCCAAAGCAAAAGCTACGGCTGAAAAATTAGGAGTGCCCTATCTAACCGATTATAAATTGATACGAGATGTAGATGCAATTGCGGTATTGACCCCTTCGGGACATCATCCTAAACATGTGATGGAAATAGCTGAGTATACCAATGTGCCTATTATTCTTTCAGAAAAACCTATTTCTTTAACGGTAAGAGAAGCTTTAGAAATGTCTACTTTTGTAGAAAGTAAAGGCAAACGCTTATTGCCTATTTATCAAAATCGCTACAATCCTTTGGTGGCTTTTATCAGAGAGATGATACATAGTGGTAAATTGGGGAAAATATATCAATTTAATTGCAATATTTTGTGGAATCGCAATGATGCGTATTTTGGCATTGATTGGCATGGTACACGTCATTTGGATGGCGGAGTTTTGTATACGCAAGCCAGTCATTATGTGGATATGGTGCATTATTTTTTTGGTAAACTTATCTATTCGCAAGGGGTGGGAGGTAATTTGCGTCAGTTGGATGTTTATGATACGGTATCCGCTGTTTGTCAATTTGAAAATGGAGCCTTAGGTACAATTAATGCTACCGTGAGTGTGTACGAAACTAATTATTTGACCGAGTTTGTGCTTGTTGCCGAAAATGGAACCATTCGTTTAAATGGAACCAATTTAAATAAAATTGATTTCTGGAATGTAGAAGGAATGGAGAAACCAGATATGGATTTTACCATCGATCATCAATATGGAAAAGGACATGATACCATGTATGAATATATTGTGGCCGAACGCTATGAGATGTTTCCTACTATAGATGAGGTGGTGTCTGGAATTTCTTTGATGGAGAAGTTGGCATATTAAAAAAAATGAATTAATTGTGCTCGTAATTGGAAATAGCTGCCGAAATTAATGATTGTACAAGGTATAAATCCCTCCTAAAATACAAATTCCTGTGGCTTCAATTTGTTCGCTCGGCTTGATGGAAAGTTTTGGAAGTCTCGAATTTTCATCAAAATGAATGGTATAGATTTGTTCTTGATATCTTTCCATTTTTAAATTTTTGCAAATAATAATTTCAGAGAGATACGCTCTAGGGTTTGGTAGCTCTTCTTTATGTTGAAACACATCGATATGGGAAGGGGCAGGGATAGGCGTAAACCACGGACGTACAATTTTCAATCGGTTCAGTTCCAAGCAAAGTGAAAAATAAGGAATGCTGACAGAGAGCGTTGTATCCTGCAGGGAGAGGGTATCTAATTGCATTTTTGTATTGGTATAATGGATCCAGCTAGTTTCATTAAGTGGAAACGGAGAAATTAAACTGAGATTAAAACTACTGTTATTGTCAGGACAGAGGAGCATTTGTTGTAAAGCCTTACTTTCGGTGGTTTGGATTGCACTGAGCTCCGAGCGTACTTGCTCTGGATGGGGTGCATCTACCACTTTATTTACAAAAATTGCAAATAAAGAAGCATGACGTAGTAGGGTGGTGGAATGGATGATTGAATCGAAGGGTAGTCTCGAAAATTCTATATTTTCCCAAGCAAAGGCAGGAGAGGGAAAAACAAGAGAGAGAAAGTTAGCCCCATCGTTTAGTGAAGCGGAGTAAAGAGGTAAATTTAGCAATTTTGAAATTTCCATTTCTAGGGTTTCTATAGGAGCTTGGGTATATGGTGAGGTGATACCGATATATGCAGGAGGTCTTTGTCCATAGATGGGCACATTCTCAATCCACGAAAGTGTCAAGATTGCATAAAAAATAAATAGTTTATACTTCATAGTTTTTATTGTTTTTATTGTCAAGGTGAGGTTTTGTGTTTTTTAGTTATAAATTAAGGGGACATACGTCCCCTTAATTGCGATTACTTAGATCCATTCCGTAATATTCGGATTTGGATTTGGACACTTAGGTAAAGCAAAACATTTGAAAGCAATTAATTGCATTCCGTCTACTTTGAGTGTATTTGTTTCGCTGTCAAAGGTACTTTTAACTTCTTTTCTATGGTCGTTAAAATTGGCAGAAAGTTTGATGGGTCCAAAACTTGCTTCCGCATTCACTTCTATGGTTCGTTCTTTCAATTCATTAAAATCTTTCATCGCCAACGATTTGATCGCTATGTTTTTGATAAAAATGGCGGTGGTTGGGTAGGCAATCATTTGTCCTTTTGCAGGATTTTCTCCATTGGATAAATCATCACTTCCTGTTTTCCATTTCCATGCGCCACTAAGAAGAAAATCGGGTGAAAACCAAGGGCGTCCTATGGGTACTTGCACCAACGAAAAACTTATTTCAAATTCTTCATTTTCAATTTCTGAAAGAGAATAGGCATCGCTATATTTTCCGTCCACTTTAAAGGACCACGATTTTCCCATTCCGCTCACAGCTGCTTTGATTTCCATAAGTGTATCCTTGGTATATTTGTTGCTGTGTTTGGTGTTGAACGTAAAATTGCTCCACCCGTTACTGTCATTTATAAAATTGGCAGGATAGAATGTACTCAAAAAGAACGTTTCATTGGTTTTTGGATCCACCACTTTGAAAGATTCTAAATTGTTGACAAGTTTGCTCTTTAATGATAATAATCCTTTTTGGTTGAGTTGTTGGATTTCTGCAGTTTTCTTTTCTACTTCTCCTTTATATCCAAGACTGATCCATGTATTCATTGCCGTTTCAATATTCTTCTTAAGCCCATTTCCCTGAGAGGCAAATTTAGCTACTGCTTTTCCGTTTTTTTCAAAGACCGCATCTAATCGAAGTTCCTCATACCTTGCCACCGCAGTTTGATAGGCGGACATGTTTTCATTATATGCTTGGATTATTGTAGGATTATCTAAAAAAGTTCTACATTCCTCAACTTTTGTTTTTTCTTCACTGCTAAGACTGCTTGCCGCAATTTTACTATTGTTGAGAATATTTTCAAATACATCGCATAGTGTTTTTCCATTTTGCTCAAAACTCCCGTCCACTAAATTATTGCTAGGGATAGAATTGGCAATTCTTGAAAAGTTGGCCGCGGAGTTAAGCAATTTTTTGGCCTCTTCGCCATCTTCACTGAATAAGCCTTTCGCGGCAAATTGCAAATCGGAGGCTTGGAAGGGGATGCCAGGTCGACACCATGCAATATAATTTGCTTTTGAGGAAGTATCGAGATTGCTGTCTTTGCTGCCCTGTAAGATATTCGATAATTTAACTAAGAGCGCTTCTACGGGATTACTGTTTTCTGGATTCATTTTGTTTAATTTTTAAAGTTTATAATTTTAATTTTTAGCTGAAAAAAGATTTTTTAAGCCTCCTGAAGTGTTTGAGTCGGATTGCGTTTTGTAGAGCCGATAAAGAAAGTGAAACAATTCACAGGGAGTAAAAAGACCATTGGTTCCTATACCTATGGTTTTGTCTTTTCCAGAAGGATCAAAAAATAGATTGTCAAGAACACCCAATTTTTCTACGATTTCGGGATAATATTGATTTTGCCATTTTTGCAGATCTTCATTATTTAATGAAGTTTCATTTTTTTTAAGGAGATTTTGGTCAACATAGTTCTCCAACATTGTGGCACATTCACTCAAAAGAGCTTTTTGCTCTTGTTTTTGTGCATTTGCCTCTCCTTTATTTTCTAAGTTTTTTAAATCGAACATAGTAATAATTAATTAAAATTGCCCTACTCTTTTTGGGATTTTCGGAATACTCCATTTTGCATTCAATGAATTTAATTTTGTGGTGCATAATCAGCTACATCTTCCAAAGGAGATACGAATATTTCATTTGTAATGTTTTGATTGTATAGCATATCTTTAGCGCGTTTTTTGCTATAATGTTTGTAAACACCTTGTGCATCGGGCTCTACAATTTCACTTTGTAGAGCTGCATCCAAAATTTGTATCTTTCCATTTTGCATATAGACTACAAACGCATGTCCATTGGAATCTTCATCACTGTAAGTACTTACAATTTTGGAGCGGATTCTAGCTTGTGCAAGTAAAATATGCGCTAAGAGTGCATACTCATAACACTTTGGAGCCTCTTCTTCAAAGAGGGTATGCAAACCGAGTGTATAGCCAGGTGCTTTTTGATAATATTCACCTCTATTTTCTTTGTGGCTATTCGCTTCTTTGAAACTTCTGCAGAAAAATAATATTCCTTCAGGGGTGTATTCGCAGGTCTTGTTAAATACGGCTGATTTTTCAATAGCATCTAAATCAATTCTGATTTTTTCATTTTCCGAAATTGTATAAATCGGATTCTTTATTTTTACATTGTGTAAATTCATGATTTTTATTTTTCAATTGTTTTATCTATACTTCCTTCGGTAGCAAATTGCAAATCTAAAGACGTAAAAGTATTTTTAAAAAAATACTCTCCTTGGATCTTAAGATCGCACATTATTTTTTGTGCATCGGCCTTATTGAGGTACATTTCATGTATCACTGGATTACATGGAACACTTGAAAAATAATAATTCCAAGCATATTGACTTGAGGCATACTTTTCTTTTTCTAAATCTAAATTTAAAGGAGTTTTAGAAAAAGGGAACATAGAGCCCAATAAGGGCCAATATCCGTGTTCATCATTCTTTGAATTGTAAAATGCACGATGATATAAATCCTGATTAAACATTTCCTCTCCAGGTCCTATGTCAACGTCCATATAAGTTCCACCCATTTTAAATAATGCCAACATTCGTATTTTATCTGAAAAATATTTGAGAGTTGGAATAATTGAATAAAGATCGTTTTTTGATTGAGCTGTACATAGTAATTTTAGCTTCTCAAATTCTTCGAGTTTTTCATTTTGACACAATTGGTCTGCACTTTCAATAAGACAAGCTTCACTGTTTAATGTTTTCAGTTGTTGTTGTAATATTGTAGAGTTTACGTAGCTATTAACTAATGGACTTGTCCACAATATTTGAGACCATGGTAAATTAGGTGTAGATTTATTTTGTTTGTTTAGTCTCTCTTGCAGGGCAAGTACACTGCAAAAATCACTTTGATTCATCTGGCCGCCAGTCCAAAAACGATGAATTATTCTCGGAATAGGAGGCCCGATTTTAGGCATAGGGGTTTTGTATGTATTAAAGTAAAATTGTTCAAATCGACTTAAAACAATAGTTTGTTTATCAATATTGTCATCAATCATAATTTTATGTTTTTATGTTTTCCTACTCTTTCAAAGGCTTTTCGGAATCCGCCTATAATTTAATTGTATTTGTAAGCTTACAATGCAAATATAGAGGGGAAAGTAATAAAGAAAAAATCGCTTATGTAAACAACTTAAATGTTTGACAAATGACCAAAAGGGTATAAAATTTGGACAAAAAGTAATAATACCTATCTTTTCGTTATTTTTTTTTTCGACGAACGCCAATAAAAATAAAACGATCAAAAACATCCTCTTTATAGTTCCTTCCAATGGTTAGGATTTTTCCGTCTATTTTAAAACTATTGCCAACTAAAGAAACAACATGTCTGATATTAATAATACAAGAACGATGAATACGGACAAAATCTATTTTAGGAAGTTCTTCGCCAACAATAGACAAATGAAAAGAAACGATTATATTTCTTTTTTCAGTGAGATAAATTCTACTATAACTGCCTTCGGCTTCGATCCATAAAATTTCATCCGACATTACTTTAAGATAATCATCCTTACACCAGATTAAAAAATATTTTTTATTGCTGGGGATGGAATACTCTGCATGGATTTCCTCTGGTTGAAAACAGAACACAAGCTCTTTATTGCTGGAGCCTCTAATAATTTGTACGGGTAAATCTTCTAAATTGGCAGGTAATTTAATTACTAAACGTTGTTTTTCTTTCATGCTCATAAAATTTAAAATGCAAATAAAGAAAAAATAGTGAATGTGGAAAAAACGTTTTATAAATATAGAAAATGTTTTATGAGAAGCATATTTATATATATATATATATAACGCTTGTATATGTGTTGGATAATTCTAAAATATTAGATAGTTTGGTAAAGAATTTGCAAAATGACTTGTGTGACCTTGGGGTTAGTTGTTGGGAAATGATACGAAGTAGAAGTATTCACCAGAGATTGTGTATTGGTAGTAAATGGAGAAATAGATATTTCCCAAAATAAAAAAGAAATTTAGTTTTTTTATTTTTAGAGAGGCTGAAAAAAGGAGTTGTTAATTAAATCAGAGGGCTGAAGATGTTAATAAAGAGTTGAATGAAGGAGTTTTATTTATGGGTGGAATTTCGTACCTTTGCAGACTAAAATGGAAAATATTAGCTCTTGGAGATGGGGGTGAGGGGGCGGAGCTGTGGAGAGAGGGAGGTGAAATAGTAGAGAAATTTCATGCTGTAATAGTT
>JAVVPL010000054.1:0-3577 GCA_036655775.1 Bacteroidales bacterium
AAATAAACTCGCAAAAACCGATATCGAAAACAACCATAATTCTTCCATAATACACTCTTTGTTTAACTTACAAAGTTACGAAAAAGGCTGCGATATTACAAGTTATTTATAACAAAGCGAGCCTATCTAATAGATAGGCTCGCTCAAATCTTTCTATAATAGCACATTTAAACTATTCAAACGACAATATTGATTTTTTTATAATTGCTATTGCCTCCCTCAGTTGCTCTTCGGTAATAACCAAAGGTGGAGCAAAACGAATAATATGCTCATGGGTAGGCTTTGCTAAAACGCCATTATCTCGCATTTTCAAACAAACATCCCATGCTTTTTTACCGTTTTTAGGACGAATAATCACGGCATTTAATAATCCTTTTCCTCGTACTAATTCGATCATTTCCGATTGAATTTTGCGGATTTCATCACGGAAAATAGTGCCTAAATATTCTGCTTTTTCACAAAGATGTTCATCTACCACTACCTGCAATGCAGCTTGTGCAACCTTACAAGCTAATGGGAATCCTCCAAAGGTAGATCCATGCTCTCCAGGCTTAATATTCAACATAATCTCATCGTCACAAAGCACCGCAGAGACAGGAAGTACACCCCCAGAAATTGCCTTTCCTAAAATTAAAATATCAGGACGCACTCCTTCGTGATCGCAAGCTAACATTTTACCCGTACGAGCAATACCCGTTTGCACTTCATCAGCGATAAACAATACATTATGTTTTTTGCATAAATCATAGGCCCCTTTTAAATATCCATCATCGGGTACAAATACTCCCGCTTCTCCTTGAATAGGTTCAACTAAGAAAGCGGCAATCGTAGGTCTAGAGTTTAAAGTTTTTTCTAAGGCTTCCAAATTATTGTATGGAATTTTGATAAATCCAGGTGTATAGGGACCAAATCCCCCATAGGATTCAGGATCCGTCGACATGGAAATAATACTAATTGTACGTCCATGGAAATTACCTTCGCAAGCTATAATTTCAGCTTTTTCATCAGGAATCCCTTTGTTTACATACCCCCAACGACGAGCCAATTTCAAGGCGGTTTCATCGGCTTCAGCCCCTGTATTCATAGGTAATAGTTTATCATACCCAAAATACTTAGTTATATACTCCTCGTAAGGCCCTAGGCAATCATTATAAAAAGCACGTGAAGTCAAGGTTAAAGTTTGTGCTTGATCACATAATGCCTTGATGATTTTCGGATGGCAATGCCCTTGATTTACAGCCGAGTATGCCGATAAAAAATCAAAATATTTTTTACCATCTACATCCCAAAGAAAAGGTCCTTCACCTTTAGCTAAAACCACAGGTAGTGGGTGATAATTGTGAGCTCCATAATGGTTCTCTTGCGCCATAAATTGTTCTGAACGTGTTGTCATAAGTTTATTATTTTGTATATTCTGCAATAATATCTTTTACTTGGTCTGGCGCTAAACGTCCATATACCTTGTCTCCAATAAGTACCACTGGAGCCAATCCACAAGCTCCCACACAACGCAAACAATTTAACGAAAATTTACCATCGGCCGTTGTTTCGCCTACTTTAATGTTCAATTGACGTCTAAATTCATCCAAAATCTTTTCACCTCCACGTACATAACAAGCCGTACCCATACAAACAGAAATAGGATGTTCTCCCTTAGGTAACATTGAAAAGAATGAATAAAAGGTAACAATACCATAGACATGGGCCACAGGAAGATTTAATTGACGTGCAATTACCTCTTGAACTTCAGCTGGTAAATATCCCAAAACGCCTTGAACTTGATGTAATACATTAATTACTTCGCCTTTATCATTATTAAATGAAGCACAAATTTCTTTAATCGTATTTATTTTGCACTCTGATAACTTAATAGTTGCCATATTTTTAATTTTTATATTTACTAAAACAAACAATAAGCGTAGATTTGCGATATGAATCACAAGTCTACGCCTAATTTACTACTAATTAATTACAATAACTTCATCACTCGTATCAAAATAACGGGTATGCAACAAATGATGCGCCTTTTCACTCATAGGATGTCCTAAAAATTCCTCGTACAATTTAGTGATATAAGGATTTTCGTGCGATTTACGAATAGGTTTTCCTGCATCCTCACGATAGAGAGCTTCACTTCGTTTTTGAAGTGTTTCAATATGTCCGTGATGATAAGGTTGACCTCCTCCACCAATACATCCACCAGGACAAGCCATCACTTCTATTGCATGAAGATTTACATTACCCGCACGTACATCTTCTAATAATTTACGCGCATTGCCCAAACCATGTGCAATCCCAATATTAATCATAGTGCCATTAAAATCGACACTTGCCATACGAATACCTTCTAATCCACGCAAAGTTTTAAATTCAACTTTATCTAACTGTTTTTTAGTAAATATTTCATAAGCTGTACGTGTAGCAGCTTCAATAACTCCCCCTGTAACTCCAAAAATTACCGCAGCTCCTGTAGAAGCACCCAAAGGTTGATCAAAATCTTCATCTGGCAAATTTAAAAAATCGATATTTGCCAATTTAATTAATTGTGCCAACTCACGAGTAGAAATTGCTATATCTACATCAGGATTTCCATTTGTTTTAAATTCATCTCTTTGGCATTCAAACTTCTTAGCCAAACAAGGCATAACCGAAACTACAATTAAATCTTTACGAGAAATGCCCATCTTTTCGGCCCAATACGTTTTAGCAATAGCTCCAAACATTTGTTGAGGCGATTTTGCAGAAGAGGGCACCTCCAACATATCCGAAAAATTATGTTCAAAAAAGTTGACCCAACCTGGACAACAAGACGTTAAAATAGGTAGTTTTACATTTTTATCCCCTTTCAAAAAGGCTTCCAATCTACCTAACAACTCCGTTCCTTCTTCCATAATAGTTAAGTCTGCAGCGAAATCGGTATCAAATACTTGATCAAACTCCAAGCGTCTGAGCGCAGCAGCCAATTTACCCGTTACAATCGTACCTACCTCCATGCCAAATTCTTCACCTAAAGCCACACGGACCGCTGGAGCTACTTGTACGATTACTTTTTTGCTTTTATCGGCCAATGCTTCAATTACTTTAGGTAAATGACTCACTTCCGTTAATGCCCCCGTTGGGCAAGCAGTTACACATTGACCACAATACGTGCAGCAAGAATCTACTAAATCCATTTGAAAAGCAGGAGCTACTACCGACATAAACCCTCTATTAATAGCAGAGAGCGCACCTACGGTTTGTACTTCATTACACATGGTTTCACATCTACGACACATCACACATTTATCCACATCACGAACAATCGAAGGCGATTGATCTTTACGATAGGTGGATTGTTCACCCGCATAACTAATTTCTCGAATACCCATTTTTTGGGCTAAGGTTTGTAATTCACAGTCACCCGATTTAGGGCAAATTAAACAATCGGCAGGGTGATCGGATAGTAATAATTCTACTACTACTCGACGTGCATTCAATGCACGTACAGAGTGTGTATCTACTTCCATGCCATTTTCACAATCGGTGGCACAAGCGGGAGCCAAATTTCGCCGACCTTTCACCTCAACTACGCATACAC
>JAVVPL010000054.1:3587-5494 GCA_036655775.1 Bacteroidales bacterium
TATTCCCAAACCATCCATACTGAAATAACATAATGTGGGTATTTCGATCCCATATTTTCTTGCGGCTTGAAGAATAGTTGTACCTTTTTCTACTTCTACCGCTTTTTTATCTATAATTAAATTTATCATTTCCATATCTCTAAACTGAATTTATTACTTAATAATGATAGCACTGAACTTACACTTCTCAATACAAGTTCCACATTTGATACAAATTGCTTGGTTAATTACATGGGGTTGTTTTTTATCTCCAACAATTGCATTGACTGGACAATTCCTAGCACAGGCCGTACAACCCACACAATTTTCTTCCATTATAAAGTATTGCATCAAAGCCTTACATTTACCCGCACGACATTTGGATTCTGTAACGTGTTCCACGTATTCATCCCAAAAGTTGTTAATTGTAGATAATACAGGGTTAGGAGAAGTTTGTCCTAATCCACATAAAGCAGTATCTTTAATAACCTGACTTAAGGTTTTTAATTTTTGAATATCTTCCATCGTACCATGCCCTTTGGTAATTTTGTCGAGGATTTCATACAGACGTTTATTTCCAATACGACAAGGGGTGCACTTACCACAAGATTCTTCCACGATAAATTCCAAATAAAATTTAGCAACAGCCACCATACAATCATCTTCATCCATCACAATCATACCCCCAGATCCCATCATTGAACCCACGGACAATAATGTATCATAGTCGATGGGCGTATCCAAATGTTTTTCAGTTAAACATCCTCCCGAAGGACCTCCCGTTTGTACTGCTTTAAATTTTTTGCCATCTTTGATGCCTCCTCCAATTTCGTAAATAACTTCACGAAGCGTAATTCCCATAGGCACTTCGATCAAACCTACATTATTGATTTTACCAGCTAAAGCAAAAACTTTTGTGCCTTTTGATTTTTCGGATCCAATACTAGCAAACCAATCGGCTCCTTTATTAATAATTACAGGAATATTAGCAAAAGTTTCCACATTGTTGACATTGGTAGGTTTGCCCTTATATCCTGATACGGCAGGAAATGGAGGTTTAAAGGTGGGTTCTCCTCGTTTTCCTTCCATAGAATGGATCAATGCCGTTTCTTCTCCACACACAAACGCACCTGCGCCATAACGAATTTCCATATCAAAATCGAAACCCGTTCCCAATATATCTTTACCCAACAATCCATATTCACGCGCTTGACCAATAGCCGTTTTTAAACGTTGTATAGCCAAAGGATACTCTGCACGAATATAAACCAAACCTTTAGTAGCACCTATGGCATAGCCACAAATAGACATGGCTTCTATAATTGAATTCGGGTCACCTTCCAAAATCGATCGGTCCATAAACGCACCTGGGTCTCCCTCATCAGCATTACAAACTACATATTTTTGATCTGCTTGTGATTTTCTGGTAAGTTCCCATTTTAAACCCGTAGGGAAACCTCCGCCACCACGTCCTCTCAAACCTGACTTTTTGATAATATCTATGGTTTGTTGAGGATCTAATTCTGTTAAACACTTGGCCAATGCAGCATACCCATCACGAGCAATATATTCCTGAATATTTTCTGGATCAATAAATCCACAATTACGCAAAGCAATACGAATTTGTTTTTTATAAAATCCCATGTGTTTTGAATCGGACACATGTTCTTTGTTTGTTGGATCTTCGTAAAGTAGTCGTTTGATTTTACGCCCTTTGATGATATGTTCATCAATTATTTCACGAGCATCTTCTGGTTTTACTTTTGTATAAAAAGTATTGTCTGGCATCACCTTGACAATAGGACCTTTTTCACAAAAACCGAAGCAACCAGTTATGGAGTCGTATACCTTATCTTCCATGCCTAGCTGTTTAATTTCACTTTCAAGATTAGCTTTAATTAAATCACTTTGTGCAGATTTACAACCAG
>JAVVPL010000054.1:5504-6195 GCA_036655775.1 Bacteroidales bacterium
CTTCAGATAAACCTTTATCTGCTAAAACCGTTTTTAAATTTCGTACAATCTCCTGACTTTGAGAAGCTTTACAGCCAGTACCACCGCACACTAACAAATGTGTTTTATAGTTTGCCATTTTTTG
The DNA here is from genome assembly GCA_036655775.1 of Bacteroidales bacterium. Taxonomy (GTDB): domain Bacteria; phylum Bacteroidota; class Bacteroidia; order Bacteroidales; family P3; genus JAVVPL01. Next base: position 5,629 of record JAVVPL010000054.1, read on the forward strand.
TTATATTTTAGTCAACAATTTATAATAAATTGTCCTTTTATTATTTTGTTTCAATTGTTTCATAATTCACAGGAATGATACCATCTACCATTTCTCCGCGTCTAATATATTTTTCTATAATTTCATCGGCTTTTTCCAAAGTTACATGCCCAAAAACTAAGGGCTCTGCATTTGGTTTTTTTACTTCAATGGTAGGTTCAGCAAAACAATAGCCCATACAACCCGTTTGTGTAATCACGGCTTCTATACCTCGTTTATCTAAAGCAGAGATAAGAAAATCCATAACTTCTTTAGCACCTGATGCGATGCCACAAGTAGCCATAGCTACTTTTATTTGTACTAAATTTTCTGCATTTTCACTTTTTTCACGTAAATCAATTCCAGACACAAGGCTGTCTTTTATTTGACGTAAATCAGCTAAAGATTTAATTTTATTCATAATAGATACATGTTTTATTAATATTATATTTAAGAATATAAAAACAGCAAATATAAGATATTATTTTGATTTTCCAATATTTTTTATCTTGTATATTCTATTTCTTTTAAACTTTCTTCTATCAACTC
>JAVVPL010000054.1:6205-13125 GCA_036655775.1 Bacteroidales bacterium
AGAAACACCTTCTAAAACCGCTTTTACTTCTCTTGTATCAAAGATATATTCTCCTTTTTGGGTAAGATGACTATAAATAAAATCCAAATTTGGATTCATACATACACTCATCACAATCACGCCTGCAATATCACCAATAGGCACTCTGTCAATATGATCCATTTGAAATTTAGCACATAATTGCGTACCTACTCCCAAAGTTGATTTTATTTCCAATGAACCGCCTGCCATTTCTGCATTCTGAGCCAATAAAGGAATTCCCAAACCCACTTTACGAGTGGTTCGAGTGGTTGTATAGGGATCTTTTACTTTGGCTAACAATTCGGGTGACATTCCTTTTCCATTATCTTTAATGGTGAGTATATATAGATTTTGATCTGGTTTTTCTTCTATATTAATTTCAATCAAATTGGCATTGGCACTTACCGAATTTTGCACTAAATCCAACACATGTAAAGCAATATCTTTCATTTACAAATAATTTTAATCCATACACTTTGTACCACAATAGACCCTTCGTCCATCCTCTCCTCGAAAAGCCTTTCGCAACTCGGAAAAACTTAAATTCTCCATCAAAAACCACGAATAGGTTTCCCCAATAAGCGATTCGATATGAGCATCAGAACTTTGAAAAAAACTAAATTTTTTCAAATATGCAAAGCGTTTAATAAACATTTCAGGACTTGTAAATTTACTCAATTCCAAGGCATCGGCTTTAATATCTGGAGGAACAAAACCCAATTGACTCATTATACTCGTAGATGGTTTATCGATGTGAGCAGGGATGAACAAACCTTGATATTCATGAACTAAAGTATACAATTCATCTAATGAAAAAGGTAAAGCAGACCACAAAAGCCGCTCTTCCGTATACACAATTTCTTCCGCCTCATCTACTACAATTTGATAGCCAAATTTATCTTCATTATTCGGAATATCAGGCAAAGATTCGTCCAGAATTTTTTGAAAAGCTTTTCTTTGTTCTTCGGTTTCAAAAAAGGCCAAACAATGGGCTTCCTCTTTGGTTGTTAATTCGCAACCCAGAAGCACTAAAATACCCTGCTTCTGCCCCATCTTTTGGATCAAAGGAGCTTGTCTAGTTGAATTATGGTCAGCAATACCAATAAGCCGCAAACCCATTTCTACTGCCTTGTTGACAATGTTAATAGGACTCATACTCAAATCTCCACAAGGAGATAAAAGCGTATGAATGTGCAAATCGGCTTTATAGCTTTGCATTATTTATATTTATTATTCAAGCGTTTTAAATCGAATAAAAAAACGTATTGAATCAAATAGCTTCAATTTATTTTACATGTATAAGTGAATACAATTTTCCGCTCATTTCAAAAGTTTGATCATGCGTACTCAAAATAGGTATTCCTTCCAAGTCACTTTGCTCCAATGTATCGGGATCAGCCTGTAAGCCTTTCACCAATATAATTGCAGCCATTTCTTTTAAAGAGGCTACCGCCATTACATTTTTATGGGTTTGCACCGTAATCCAAACTTGGCCCGATTCGGCAAAGCCCATTACATCACTCAACAAATCGGACGTATATCCGCCTTCTACTTTGTTTTTAAGTCCGGATTCTCCGGAGATCACTTTTAAATTAAGCTGTTTAACTAGGTCTGCAACAATCATGGATTTAAATTTTTATTTTTATTTTTATTATTCTTTTTTTATTTTTATTATTCTTTATATTGATTGAAAATATCTTCACCCCAAATTTTTTTAAACAATTCAACTCTTTCACTTCCGTCCATATTCCCCGTTTCTTCCAAATACGTTTGCATAAAGATGCAATCTTTCAAATCGCCCTCTTCATTGGCTATATCTTCGGCCAAAGCTTGACAGGATGGAGCTCCACAAATTCCACAGTCTTTTTTTGGCAAAAGTTCCATCATTTCTCGTATTTGAGCCATTTTTTTCATAGCCACAGAAATATCTTTATCCAATTTCATCATCGATCGAGGATGTACTTTTTCTACTGCTAAATTATTCGACAAATACCTTATGCGTTCTGGATCCAAAGGCAGAGGGGTAGACTCTCCTTTTTTTTCTCTTTCTATAATTTGTTGCGCACGCTTGTGCATTTGCTCTATAATTAAAAAACGACTTCCCGATAGTAAAATTCCCCCAGCACAGCCATGATCACAGGCTTTTAATTCCAAAAAATCAATATCCGACTCATCTAAATCTTCCAATTTTTCTAAAAACGCATTGACATGAGCAATGCCATCTATTGCCAATTTACGTCCTTTTATATGAGATAACTCTCCTGCCGACAAACTCCACAAAGCCCCTATAGAACTAAGATGTTTTTGTTCGTCAACACTGGAATTTTTCGATTTATTTTTGAGTGGATGATCTAATTTTTCTTCTTTTATTTTTCGTAAAATTTTATTAAATATGAAATCTAAATTAATAATTCCATCAATCGTCGATTTTTCCTCTCCAACTGGTTTTTTTACTGCAGCAATTTTAGCGGCACAAGGGGTTATATAAAAAATACCTATTTCTTCTTCTTTTGCTCCCTGCCTCAACAAATCTTGTTTACAGTTGATAGCGGCCACATCCAAAGGCTGTTTGAGTAACATTAAATTTTCGGTCAATGAAGGAAATTTAACTTGAATGAGCCGAACAATCGCAGGACAGTATGTAGAAATTAAAGGTTTTATTTCAGCATGTTCATTTACATATTTTTGTTGAGCATCCATGATAAAATCAACCATTTGTTCTATTTCTACCACCTGCGTAAATCCCATTTCTTTGAGTACCTCTGACACTAATTCGGGAGAAACATCCGTACAAAAATTTTCATTGAACTGCCCCATTAAAACATCAGGAACTAGAGCTACTCTATATTTAAAATCATATATTCTATTGAAATCATCTTGGGAAACATATATAGCAGTTATGGGACAAACCGCATAACATTGCCCACAATCAATACACCTGTTTGGATACAAAAATGCCTTTCCACCTCGTATACGAATAGCTTGTGTAGGGCATACTCGCATACAATGCGAACACCCAATACATAACTCAGTATTTATCTTGAGTGCATGATAAAAATGACTTATTTCCATTTATTCAGGTTTTGTAAAATAAACCGTTATTTCAACCGTAGTTCCTTTGCCCACCTCACTTTTAACCACTAAATGATCCGCATTATTTTTCATATTGGGCAAACCCATACCTGCGCCAAAACCCATTTCTCGTACGGAAGGTGATGCCGTAGAAAACCCTTCGGTCATAGCCAAATCAATATCAGGAATCCCAGGCCCTTCATCTTCGAGTCGGATCACGATTTTTTCCTCGTCTATATCTGCGAATATTTCGCCTTTATAGGCATGCGCCACTATATTTACTTCCGCTTCATACAAAGCCACTACCACCCGTTTAATAATAGGCATATCTACATTGAGTTGCTTGAGTGTTTTTTTTATGGAGCTGGAAGCTTGCCCTGCATTGGAAAAATCGCCAGCTTGTACTATATACTTGAATTGCATCTTTTATTTTTTTAATAAACGGGGGGAATTCCAGCCTCCCACAACATTCCAGAGGTACGATACATGGAATATGGGCACTCCATCAATATAATTTCGTTTTCATTGGCCAATTCTATCATTTCCTCTGTTGCTTTTTTGCCACGCACAAACAAGATCGCTTTCACATCAGACATTTCAGCCGTACGAATTGTTTGAATATTGCATAAACCAGTCACTAAAAGTATTTCATCCGTTTTCAAGGTCAACACATCACTCATCAAATCAGAAGCAAAAACATGTTGCAAATCTTTTTCTATCAAGCCCTCACCACACACCAATTTGGCATTCAGCAATATGAGAAGATCTGAAACCTTCATACTTTCAAAATGTTTTTCAGCTATTTCCATCGATCTATATATTATTTTACGAGTTTTATAAATACCTATTTAATATAAACTTTCAAAGCTACAAAAAAAATTGAATATAATCACAATCTAGAATTCATTTTTTTGTAAAATAATTTTTTTTTCATTTAAGTTTGTAAAAATAATTTTTTTCTATTACTTTTGTGAGATTGATGCCCAGGTGGTGGAATTGGTAGACACGCTACTTTGAGGGGGTAGTGCCGGTTTCGGTGTGCAAGTTCAAATCTTGTCCTGGGTACAAAAAAGGCTGTCAAAATTGACAGTCTTTTTTTATTCAAATATTTTTACTAATTTTGCAAGCTAAAATTTATAGAAGATGACAAATAAACACAATCACGAAGATCACGATCCGTTAATAAACGTTGAAACCGTTTTGGGAGAAACTGGGAATTATCTTGGGAAACATCAAAAACTAATTATTTACCTAGTAGTAGGTATCGCCTTATTGGTAGGTGGCTACTTTGGCTATAAATTTTTATATTTAGAACCCCTTGAAAAAACCGCATCCTCTGAAATGTTTTATGCTGAACGATATTTTGAAATGGATTCTATGCAAATGGCACTTAATGGAGATAAAGAACATTTGGGATTTTTAGATATTATAGACAATTACGGAGCCACCCAAGCTGCCAATGTATCTCATTATTATGCAGGTATTGCCTATCTACAATTAGGAAAATTTGAAGATGCCATTGAAAATCTTGAAAAATTTAAAAGTAAAGATCCTTTGTTGAACCCCATAGCCAAAGCCGCAATTGCAGATGCCTATTTAGAAATGGGAGATACCGAAAAAGCAATCAAACAATATGTGAAAGCTGCCGATTGTGAAAACAACGAATATGTTACGCCAGGTATACTTTTACGTGCAGGCTTACTTTACGAAAAAGAAAAAAATTATAAAGAAGCACTCAAAATGTATGAGCGCATTCAAAAAGATTTTACTACCTCTCAAGAAGCACGTGAAATCGATCGCTATATAGGTAGAGTAAAAGAACTTTCAGGCGAATAATCGCCTCTATTTCAATATAAAAAAGGCTGTGCTTCTTTGCTACAGCCTTTTTTTTATATTCAATTAAATCATCTAATACAAATATTATGGCAACCCACTTACATCCCCTTTCCAATTATGATGTTGAGGCCGTTCCCGATGCTTCAAATATGGAATTTGTTATTTTGGTTTCAGAATGGAATTCTGAAATTACTTCTTCTCTTTCTAGTGCCTGTGTGGAAACACTTTTAAAACATGGCGCACAAGAAAATAAAATTTCAGTACAAACCGTACCTGGTAGTTTTGAGCTAAGCACCGCCGCTAAATGGGCAGCTCAAGTATCTTGGCGCAGAGCGGTAATTTGTTTAGGCTGTGTTGTACAAGGCGAAACTAGACATTTCGATTTTATATGCAATGCCGTAGCCAATGGTCTCACACAAGTGGCCATAGAAACAGAAAACCCTGTTATTTTTGGACTTTTAACCACCAACAATCAACAACAAGCAATTGATCGATCGGGTGGAAAATATGGCAATAAAGGAGTCGAAGCCGCAATTGCTGCCATTAAAATGTTAGCTCTACAAAAAAATCTTCAAACGCACAAGTAATACAAGAATGAGTACTACTAAGCCTCGCATAATTTTTATGGGTACGCCCGAATTTGCTGTAGCCTCTTTGGACGCCTTGATACAAGCTCAAATGAATGTTGTTGCCGTTGTAACAGTTCCCGATAAAATTGCGGGAAGAGGACAGAAATTAAATGAATCTGCCGTTAAACAATATGCTATTGCACATCAATTGCCTCTTCTCCAACCTGAACGTTTAAAAGCCACTGAATTTTTGGCACAACTTTCAAGTTTAAAACCCGATTTGCAAATTGTAGTTGCTTTTCGTATGCTGCCTCAAGAAGTGTGGTCCTTGCCCCCTTTGGGCACATTTAATCTTCACGCCTCTCTACTTCCCAATTTCCGAGGCGCTGCACCTATAAATCATGCAATTATACAAGGAGAAACGGAAACGGGTGTAAGTAGCTTTTTGTTAGATAAAGAAATTGATACAGGGGCCATTCTTTTTCAAGAAAAAACAGCTATTCTACCCGAAGATAATGCAGGAAGTTTACATGATCGACTTATGGAAATGGGTGCCCAAGTCGTAGTAAAAACAGCACAAGCAATCATCGACAAAACAGCCAAAGCCATTCCTCAATCAAACTTTATCAATAGCAAAATCTGGGCTGCCCCTAAAATATTTAAACAAGATTGCGAAATAAATTGGACACTACCCGCTCAAACTATTTTACAACACATCAAAGGTTTATCTCCTTACCCTACGGCTATTTCAGAATTACACACCGCCATTGGTTCATTGGGTATTTCTTGTAAAATTTTTGAAGCCAATCTAATTGCGTATAGTACCGAAAAAAGCTTTCCTGGTCAAATATTTACAGATGGGAAAAACTATCTTTATGTAAGTTGCGGAGAGTCTCAATTCATCGCTTTAAATTCAATACAACTAGCTGGTAAAAAAAGACTTACCATATCCTGTTTTTTGCGTGGATTCCATTTTAATTTAAAAGAAACGGCCTACTTTCAAGTGGATTCAACGAATATATTTAAGAATCAAAACCATTGATTTATGATGGAAAATTTTCAGTATTGTGTGCTCCAACCATACAAATCAACAGTTAGGCTTATTCAACGCACTAAGAGTTTGCTTTTTAAAGCCATGATGGAGAATTGAAAATGGATGTTCTATGTAAATCTACTAAAAAGCACGCTGCTAATAACATGGCGAAGCGTTTTTTTTTATGTATTTAGCCAAAATTGTAAAAAAATGTGCAATAATATTTTTTTTATTAAAAAAAACATATTATCTTAGCCCCGTAAACATTAATTTTATTAATTAAACTAACAAACAAAATGAACAAAGCTGAATTAATTGACGCTATTGCGGCAAAAGCAAACTTGACAAAAGTTGATTCTAAAAAAGCATTAGATGCATTCATTGCAGCC
>JAVVPL010000055.1:0-12952 GCA_036655775.1 Bacteroidales bacterium
CAAAGACAATGAATTGATTTTTGTACTGACAGACAAAGGCGCAGCGTTCGATCCAACACAAATGCCAGAAGCTGACATTTCCCTTACACTCGAAGAACGGCCTATTGGCGGACTTGGGATTTTTCTTGTCCGCAAAATTATGGGGGAGGTGACCTATCAGCGCATTGATGATAAGAATCAGTTGGAAATGAGAAAAAAATTGAAATAGATATAAAGCGTACATTTTAGTGTTATTAATCACCTTTATTATGCTTTTCCGCTAGTTTATTTCAGAAATGAGAGGGTCGAGAAATCGCTAATTTGAGTGATTTTTGTGCCTTTGTAATAGCTATGAGATACTGAGAACCAAAGCATAACAACGGAGTCGAATGACGCCTAAATCCTTAGCTGTTACGATGCTTGATTAGATTTTAAGTCTGAAAATCAATAATTTATTTCTTTATATATATATTCACACAACAAAGGTGTAAATATATATAAATCTTATGGAATCTTTTGCTAATTTTGTAATTGGTTTCTTAGCACTCGAAAAAAAGAGTTCTATTTCTGCGTGCAAGATAACAATAAAACTAAATATATGCAATGATGCAAACGATAGATACTTGTGGACTACTTTGTCCAGCACCTCTTATAAAAACAAAAAAAGCCCTTTTAACGGCTACTGACAATGAGGAGTTTTTGATTATCTGTGATCAAGAAACGGCTTTTCAAAATTTAAATAACTATCTTCATGAATTAGGATTCGCCCCAAAACTTGAGCAAAATGGCACTTTGTACAAACTCAGTTTTGTGAATACCCCAAATGTAAAGAGCAAAAATCTTGCGGTTGAAACTTTTTGCACTCCTGTAAATACCCCCAAAGTCCAAAATTTGTCCCTAGCTGTGGACACGCAAACAGTAAAGGCCAATTCCTCTTATGTGGTAGTAATCAATTCTCTTTGCATGGGTAAGGGGGATGCCGATTTGGGAAATCTTTTACTCAAAGCATATATAAACACCTTAGCAGAAGTGGAGGCTTTACCTTCTTGTATAATTTTTTATAATGAAGGGGTGCGTTTAACTTTGCATAATTCAGAGGTACTAGAAGCGCTACAAAATTTGCAGTCTAAAGGAATAAAAATTCTAAGTTGTGGTACGTGTTTGGATTTTTATCAGCTAAAAACCGATTTGGCTGTTGGCGAAATTAGTAATATGTATACGATTGCAGAAGTTTTATCGAAAGCAGCATATATTGTATATCCCTAATGAAAACAAAAATGCCTTACAATACTTATTTTGACAATGCCAGCACTTCGTTTCCCAAATCCTCGGCAGTGGGGGAAGCCATGCACTTTTTTCTTCAATCTCAAGGAGGCACCTACGGACGCGCAGCATATTTACGTGTGTTTGAAAGTAGTGCGAGGGTAGAAAATACACGAGAACTTTTGGCGCAGAAAATGGGTCTTACGCAAGGGAACACGCTCTTCTTTTGTCAAAATGCAAGCATGGCTATCAATACTATTTTACGTGGTTTTGCTTGGAAAAAGAAAAAAGTATTAGTATCTCCATTGGAACATAATGCAGTGATGCGGGTGTTGGCATGGCTTCGTTCACAAATAGGTTTAGAATGGGTGGTGATGCCCCATTATGCAGATGGATCTATTGATATGCTTACACTTAAAGAAAATATACTCGCTAGCGATTTTGATATGATGTTGGTGAATCACCAAAGTAATGTCAATGGGGTGATCCAAGATTTAAAAACCATAGGGAGTTGGGCACATAGCGAAAAATTGCCTTTTTTTGTCGATGCTTCGCAAAGTTTTGGGAGCACTGAACTGAATGTAGTAGAAGCTCAAGTAGATTATTTAGCTTTTACGGGACATAAAGCTTTGGGAGGACCTATGGGAACAGGGGGCTTTTATGCAAAAAATCCGCACACCATACAACCTTTAATATATGGGGGCACAGGGAGTCGATCGAACGAATTTGAAATGCCCGAATGTTATCCCGATCGTTTTGAAGCAGGAACACCCAATGTAGTGGGGTTATTAGGTTTGGAAGCAGCTCTACTCAATCCTGTTCCTACCCAATATCTACCAAAAGATTTTTGGAATCTTATACAGACTTTGGAGGAAATAGAGGGTCTTCATTTGTATAAAGCCTTAGATAAGCGCAACCAAGGCGCTCTTTTTTCGTTTACCTCTCAGCAACTCTCCACTTCGGCTATTGCCGATAAATTATATACTAATTTTGGAATTGAATGCAGAGCCTCTTTACATTGTGCTCCTTTAGCACATCAATGTTTGGGCACCTATCCGCAGGGGAGTGTTCGTATTGCTTTATCTCCTTTTCATCAAGTAGATGATTTACATTATTTAGCACATGCAATTAAGGAGGTTTTATGTTTTTGATTTTTGACAATACCAGAGAGGTTATTCGAGCTGAAAAAGTATTAAAAGCCGCACAGATCAAAGCAATAGTCAAACCTTTACCACGAGAACTTTCGGCTGAATGTGGCATGTGTTTGTATGTGGATTCTGCTAGAGAAGAAGTACAAGCAGCCTTGGAAGTCCATCATATAGAATATAGAGTGGGTGTATAAAAAATAATTTAATCCCTATAAAAAAAGAGGAAGCTAAAATTCAGCTTCCTCTTTTTTTATAGGGATTTTTACGATTTTACACGCAAGTTATTTATCGAGTGGTGGGAATAAATGAAAAATCTTTAGAATATTCTTTCATTTGTTTAGCAAAATCGTCTGGATATGTAATTTCAATATCCACAATTTGGCCATTTTTTACCACGGGACTAAGTTTGGGATTTACAAAACCTCCATAAGGCGCAAGTTGAAGTTTTGTATATCTATCCAAAACTTCCTTATGCAATTTAGGGTCAATTTTCACTGCATACGTATCAATCATTGTTTTGGCCGCTGCATAGTCACCTTCAGATTTAATACGTTGTAATTCAGCCAAAAGTTTACCAAAAAGGAGACGTAATTTTTGATAATCGTTGATTTTGTAATAGGTTTTTCCGTTTTTTATTACTTTTTCAATCACGTTTTCGGCTAAGCCATTTTGATAACTCCAATTGGCAATCAAAGCACGGCAACGCATGTGTGCTTGCTCAATGTCTTTACCTAATTCAATACGCGTAATTTGATTGATTAAACCATTCCGAATTGCGGTATTGTATTCTACTTTAGCAACCTCTAAACTAGGAATAATATCCAATTCAATCATTTTGGGATCCATCATATAATAAAGAGCAAAGAGGTCGGCACGCGCTTCTTCCATTGCTGAAGAATAGTTTTTAAGCGCTTCTGAATTGGTGCCTGGAAGGAGTTTGCCAGAACCATGACCTAGGCATTCGTGAAGATCGGTATGCAGATTTCCTGCCAATGTTCCGTATTTTTTGTGTAAAACTAATTCTTCTTCCGTGCAAGCAAATTCAGTTAAAGCGTTGTTTTTGCCTTCAGCCGCCGCCGCATCGTATGCAGCGGATATGTTTTGAATGGTTACCGATTTGGAACCATGATCGCGACGAATCCAATCTGCATTGGGAAGGTTGATACCAATAGGAGGGGTAGGATAGCAAGCACCACCTAATTGAGCTACATTGATAACTTTGGCACTCACTCCTTTTACTTTTTCTTTTTTGAAACGTTGATCCACAGGAGAATGATCTTCAAACCATTGTGCATTTTCGCTAATTTTCTTAGTTCGTTTGGTGGCTTCGATATCCGTAAAGTTAGAAATTCCTTCCCAATTGGCTTTCATACCCATAGGATCTCCATAATTTTCTATAAATCCATTTACATAATCAACGGTAGAGATATTGTCGGCTACCCACATAACATTATATTCATCCCAAGTTTTTAAATCGCCTGTTTTGTAATATTCAATTAATTTTAAAATGTGTGCTTTTTGTGCTGGATTTTGTGCTACCCCAGCCGCTTTTTCTAACCAATAGACCATTTTTGCAATCGCAGGGCCATACATGCCGTCCAATTTCCAAACTTTTTCAACTACTTTACCGTTTTCTTTGACTACTTGGGAGTTTAAACCATAAGAAATAGGTGTGTTGGTTTTAGTTTTCGCCATATTGGCATAAAAATTTTCGACCTCTGTCGTACTTACGCCTTCATAGAAATTGCAAGCAGAAGTTTCCACTAAACCCGCTTTGGCATCCAAACTAATTCGTTTGGGATATACCGTAGGATCAAATAAAATAGGACTGATAAAAGCAAGCAGTTGCTCTGGCGTTTCATTGGGCGCTAGTACGGGGCTCATATCCGAATTTTTGACTAATTCGGCAAAATACGCAGCCTCAAATTCGGGTGTAAATTTATCACCTGAATAATGATGATGAATACCATTTGAAAACCACACTCTTTTTAAATAGGTGTAGAATTTTTTGTAAGAATCGGTATCTTTATTACCTTTATAACTAGCTTCAATGGCTTCAAGGGTACGACGTACCAATAAATTGTATTTGAAGTTTTGATCAAAAACAATATCTCGTCCACAAAGGGAGGCTTGAGAAAGATAATATACCAATTCTTTTTGTGCCAATGTTAAAGAATCCCAATCTGACACTTGATAACGCATCACTTTTACGTCTGCAAATTGATCAATGGTATATTTAAATTCGGATTGGGGGTTATCTTGCGTAGATTTGCAAGAAAATAGGAGGGTGCTCATAGTGATAATTCCTAAGATTTTTACGTGTGTAAGCATAATTTATTTATTATTTTATTATTTTATTATTTTTTAGAAAGTTGCAAATATACGAAACTTTGCTTGTTTTTTTATTATCTATAAAACCAAAAGTAAAAAAAAGGAAGTAAATTTGCATTTGCTTCCTTTTTTTTGCGATCTCTATTTGCTTTCGTTTATATCATCGACAAAAAATATTGATGTACTCTATTATCTTCATCTAATTCGGGATGAAAAGCAGTGACCAATTGTTTTTGTTGTCGTGCAGCTACAATTTTATTGTCTACCGTAGCCAAGATTTCACAATCTTTGCCCAAGGATTTGATATAGGGTGCACGAATAAAAGTCATGGGGATATCTCCCAATTTGCCAAAGGGAGCTTGGATATAAAAACTACCCAATTGTCTACCATAAGCATTCCGCTTTGCACATATATCCATCGTAGCAAAATAACGATGTGTATCATTGTCTATTTCTTTGGACAAAAGTATAAGCCCTGCACAGGTGCCAAATACAGGCATCCCATGCTGAATTTTTTCTTGAAGAGGAATAAATAATTCAAGTTCTTGAAGTAATTTCCCCATCACTGTACTTTCGCCTCCAGGTAAAATTAAACCATCAAATTGTTGCTCCACATCTTTTCGTTGTCGGATTTCAAAATTTTCGACCCCTAAACGATCTAAAATTTTGGCATGCTCAATAAAAGCTCCTTGTAGCGATAATATGCCGATCTTCATTTATTTACCTCTTTCTGCCATTAATATTTCAATTTCTTGCTCATTGATACCAACCATAGCTTCGCCCAAATTAGTCGAAAGATCGGCAAGCATTTTGGCATCTTGGAAATTTGTTACAGCTTTCACAATAGCGGCAGCACGTTTGGCAGGATTTCCAGATTTAAAAATTCCACTTCCTACAAAAACACCTTCAGCACCTAATTGCATCATTAAAGCAGCATCGGCAGGGGTAGCAATTCCACCAGCAGCGAAATTTACTACGGGAAGTTTGCCATTGGTATGCACATAACTTACTAGTTCATAAGGCACTTGTAAATTCTTGGCAGCATCAAATAATTCGTCTTCACTCATTGACACTAAACGACGTATTTCCCCTTTCATAAGACGTAAATGACGAACGGCTTGAATTACATCACCTGTGCCTGGTTCTCCTTTGGTACGAATCATCGTAGCGCCTTCATTGATACGACGAAGAGCTTCGCCTAAGTCTTTGGCTCCACATACAAAAGGAACATTAAATTGAGTTTTATCAATATGATATCGATCATCTGCAGGTGAAAGCACTTCACTCTCATCTATATAATCAATTTCAATTGCTTGAAGAATTTGAGCTTCAACAAAGTGGCCGATACGACATTTTGCCATTACGGGAATGCTTACTGCTTTTTGAATTCCTTTAATCATGTCGGGATCGCTCATGCGAGACACGCCCCCTGCAGCACGAATATCCGCTGGAATACGTTCTAATGCCATGACAGCACAAGCTCCTGCAGCTTCAGCTACTTTGGCTTGTTCTGGCGTGGTTACATCCATAATGACACCGCCTTTTAACATTTGAGCTAAATTTCTGTTCAATTCAATTCTTTTGTTTTCCATATCTATTTTATATTTTTTAAGTTTTTTTTTATTCTGTTTAGTTTTTGGCTGCAAAAGTACACAATATATTGTACATAATTCTAACTTTCGTACAAATTTTCCATATATATACAATTGTGCAAATTTTCCATATAAAGACGACTTAAGTTTCAAAAAAAAATTGTATCTTTGTCAGCTTATACCGTATAATATAAACGTAAAAATTAAACAAGTATAGATGGTCCAGTTTACCCGTTTCATAAAGCTTATTAAACCATACATGGGCTATTTTAGTCTCAATCTGTTTTTTAATATCCTTTTTGTACTTTTTTCTTTTTTGTCTTTGAGTTTAATAGCTCCTTTTGTGGCTCTAATTTTTGGCTTAGTTGAAAAAGTGACGGTATTACCTTCTTTTGCATGGAATACAGATACGTTGGTAAAAATTGCATATTATCATATAGGACAAATTCAAATAGAATATGGTCCTATGGAAGCTCTTTTATTTGTGGCAGGTCTTTTTGTAATTTCTTCTTTTTTCTCTAATTTATTTCGTTTTATGGGCGTATATTTTTTAACACCTATTCGAGTGGGGGTAATCCAAGATTTGAGAAACGATTTATATACCCATATATTAGCTTTGCCGATGGCGTATTTTTCCGAACAAAGAAAAGGAGACTTGATCGCACGAGCTACCTCCGATATGAATGAGGTGGAATGGGCTATTGCCCAATCTCTACAATCCTTAATTAAAGATCCACTCAACGTAATCATTTTTCTGTTAGCTTTGATTGCTATCAGTCCATCTTTGGTGCTTTTTGTAGTGATGGTATTGCCAATTACCGCCTTTATAGTGGCACGCATAGGCAAAACATTGAAACGAAATGCCGATAAAACACAATCACAAATGGGCGGACTTCTTTCAGCCATTGAAGAAAGCATTAGTGGCGTTCGAGTTATTAAATCCTTTAATTTGATAGGTTTAACTTTTACACGTTTTAAAAAAAGTAATGCGCTATACACAGCTATTCTCAATAAAACACAACAAAGATCCATTAACTGAATTTTTGTCTATTGGTGCCTTGATTTTGGTGCTTTGGTTTGGGGGAAATTTGGTTTTAGTAGGCAATTTGCGAGCAGATGTATTGATCCTTTTTGTAGTGGTTTTTGCGCGTTTAATTTCGCCAGCAAAAGCCACGGCCAATGCCTATTATAATGTACAAAAAGGACGAGCAGCCCTCCAACGTATCTACGAAGTTATCGATGAACCTCAACGCATTCAAGAAAAAGAACAAGCGCTCGAGAAAAAAAGTTTTACCTCTCAAATTGTGTATAACAATGTATGTTTTAAATATTCGGGCACACATGAAGAGGTTTTGAAAAACCTAAATTTGACCATCCACATGGGCGAAACTCTTGCTATTGTAGGTAATTCTGGATCAGGTAAAACTACGATGGTGGATTTATTACCTCGTTTTTACGATTGTGGCAAAGGTTCTATCCAAATAGATGGGGTCGATATACGCGATTTAAAATTAAGAGATCTTCGTGATTTGATAGGCGTAGTAACTCAAAACCCATTTCTTTGGAACGATACCATAGCCAATAATATTCGTTTTGGTCGAGTGGATGTGTCGATGGCACAAGTAAAAGAAGCGGCAAAGAAAGCTTTTGCCGATGATTTTATTATGGAAATGCCTAATGGATACGATACCCTTGTGGGTGATTTGGGAATTAAACTTTCGGGCGGACAACGTCAACGCATTGTGATTGCCCGCGTAGTACTCAAAAATGCACCAATATTAGTGCTCGACGAAGCCACTTCTGCCTTAGATGCAGAATCGGAACAACATGTTCAAAATGCACTCACTCAATTAATGCAAGGACGTACCTCGATTGTAATAGCTCATCGTTTAAGTACAGTTCAACATGCTGATAGAATTGTAGTAATTGACAAGGGAGAGATTATGGAAGAAGGTACCCATGAAGATTTATTAGAAAAAGGTCTGATGTATGCAAAACTCATAGAGATGCAGTTATAAAACCTAAAATAAAATGAAGCAAAGAATTAAAGATTTAGCCAAAGCGTATAAAGCTGAAATGATAGACATTCGTCGTCATTTTCATCAATATCCCGAACTTTCGACCGAAGAGTTTGAAACGAGTGCGTTTATTGGGCAAAAATTACAAGAATATGGCATTGCATTTAAAACGGGTTATTCCACAACGGGCATAGTAGCTCATATTTATGGAAAAAACCCCGATAAAAAATGTATTGCTTTGCGTGCCGATATGGATGCACTTCCTCTTACCGAAGATACCAATTTGCCTTTTGCTTCTCAAAATCCAGGAGTGATGCATGCTTGTGGTCACGATTTTCATTTGGCTTCACTTTTAGGAGTTGCTCGTATATTACAAGAAACACGTCAAGAATGGGAGGGATGTATCAAATTGATTTTCCAACCTTCCGAGGAAGATTTTAGGGCAGGAGCCAAGGTAATGATAGCCCAAGGTGCTTTAGAGAATCCTCGACCTTCCGCAATTTATGCAATACATGTACTTCCCGAAATGCCTTGTGGTCAAGTAGGTTTTAAAGAAGGTAAATATATGGCTTCCACCGATGAAATTTATTTAACCGTACAAGGTAAAGCTGGTCATGGAGCCACGCCCGAGCTCAATGTGGATACGGTTTTGATGTCAGCCTATATACTTACAGCTTTACAACAAATCGTAAGTAGACAAGCGCCTCCCTATATTCCTACCGTGCTTTCTTTTGGTCGAATTATTGGCGAAGGACGCACAAATATAAATCCTGCCGAAGTGTTTATAGAAGGCACCTTACGCACTTTTGATGAAACTTGGCGAGCCCAAGCACATGAAAAAATAAAATGTACCGTCCAACATACGGCCCAAGCAATGGGCGGAAATTGCAAGATTTTTATTGATCATGGCTACCCTTTTGTGTACAACAATCCAGGCCTTACTCGTCAAGCACGGCATTGGGCAGAAGAATTTCTTTCGCCCTCTCAAGTTCAAGAGTTGGAATTTCGTATGACTGCAGAAGATTTTTCTTATTTTGCACAAGAAATTCCCGCTTGTTTTTTCCGTGTAGGTACAGGTAAAGGACACAATTTGCATACGTCCACTTTTGACGTAGAGGAAGATGCCTTAGAGATTAGTATGGGATTGATGGCTTATTTTAGTATTTCTGGACTTAGCATAAACGAATAAAATCATGATATTTTACGATAATACCTTTTTGGAATCCTTAGCTATACATAAAGTGGGCAATCATATTGATGAAGAAGGAATTCGTCTTTCCGAATCCTTAGTGGAAGTAGAAGCGGATATCAAAGCCTTGCTTCTACAATATTTTTTCACACCTTTCAAAAATCCAGAATACTATCATTTTGTACATGAAAATGATGTACACCTCAATGAAGTATATAGGTATGCAAGCAAAATTTTTGAGAAACCTACCGATTTATATGAACAATCCAAAAATTTAGCCAAGTATCTGTACGAAGAATCGGCAAATCCCAAAGTGAAATCGGGTGATTTTTTTACGGTCTATTTTAAAGATGTGGTAGTAGAAGGTGAACATTTAGATGCCATAGGTCTTTTTAAGTCGGAAGCTAAAGAAACTTTTTTGACCCTTTATCCAAATGCCTATAATTATGATATAGAAAGAGAAGAGGGTTTAAATCTTTGTAAATTAGACAAAGGGTGTTTGATTTTCAACAAAGAAAAAGAAGAGGGCTATTTGGTGGCCGTAGTGGATACAAAAAAAGGAGCGGATGCACAATTTTGGTTCGATCAGTTTTTGCATGTAGAGCAAAGACAAGACACTTATTTCCAAACCAAAAACACCTTAGATATGTGCAAAAGTTTTGTCACACAGTGCCTTCCTACCGAATTTGAAGTAAATAGAGCCGAACAAGTAGATTTATTAAATCGTTCTGCCCAATTCTTCAAGGATAAGGAAAATTTTAATATGGATGAATTTTCGCAAGAGATAATGCGACAACCCGAAATTATTGATAGTTTCAAAACCTATAAAACAAGTTTTGAAAAAGATAGAGACATGCAATTACAAGAAGAGTTTGATATTTCCGAAGCTGCAGTCAAAAAACAAGCGCGTATGCTCAAAAGTGTAATTAAATTGGATAAAAATTTCCATATTTATATTCATGGAAAAAGAGAATTGATCAAACAAGGTTTTGATGCTGAAAATGGCTTAAACTATTATCAATTATACTATAAAACAGAGGAATAAAAATGTTGAAGCATTTTTTTAAAACCGCGCCATCCACACCGATGAGTCAAATTACCAAGGGCCATGTAGCTATTTTGGTAGCTAATATTATTTTTGGAGTCAATGTGGTAATTTCAAAATCGTTGATGCCAGAATATATCACGCCTTTGAGTTTGACTTTTATGCGTATGATAGGCGCAGCTCTTATTTTTTGGTTTGTGTCCTTATTTATCAAAAAAGAAAAAATAGATCGCAAAGATTTCGGAATGATTTTTTTGGCCTCGATGTTAGGGGTCTTGATCAATCAATTTTTCTATATTAAAGGATTGTCGATGACTTCACCTATTGAGGCTTCTATTGTAATTACATTTACCCCTATTTTAACAATGCTAATGTCTGCGATGTATTTGAAAGAACCCATCACGGGTAAAAAAACAATTGGTGTTTTATTAGGTGCTTCTGGGGCTATTTTATTAATATTGACAAGCCAAATAGGTCAATTGGGAAATGGAAGTATGTGGGGCAATATCTTTTGTATCTTTAGTGGCATTTCCTATGCCGCTTATTTGACCTTTTTTAAAAAAATTATATGTAAATATTCGCCTATCACACTGATGAAATGGATGTTTCTATCCGCTTCGATTATTTCTTTACCCTTTAGTTTTCCCGAATTACGAGGGGTAAATTATGCTGCCATCCCAGGACTGATTTATCTACGAATAGCTTTTGTGGTAGTAGCCGCCACTTTCTTTACTTATATTCTAATTCCTATTGCACAGAAAAGTTTACGTCCCACCACTTTGAGTATGTATAACTACACACAACCCGTGGTTGCATCATTGGTGGCCTTATCCTTGGGTTTAGATACTTTTGGATATACTAAAATAGCTTCGGCTATCTTAGTCTTTTTAGGGGTTTATATAGTCACTCAAAGTAAATCGAGAGCGCAAATAGATTTAGAAAAAATGCAAAAAATAAATAATAAAGGAGATCAAAATTATTGTCAAACAAAATAAAAAATTGAAAAATCTATTTTTTTGACTATTAAAAATTGTGTAACTTTGAAAACTAAAAATTGATTAAAACAATGTCCATTATAACTTTACTTAGCGATTGGGGGACTAAAGATCACTATGTGGCCTCTGTAAAGGGACGGATATATACCTATTTGCCAGAAGCCACCATTGTAGATATAAGTCACGAAATACCTTTCTTCGACCTAGGTAAAGCCGCACATGTACTCAAAAATAGCTATTTCAATTTTCCTAAAGGAAGTATTCACATAATAGGTGTTAATGCAGTGGCTTCCATTAATATGCCTCATGTGATAGTAGAGTATGAGCAACATTATTTCATAGGTGCTGACAATGGTATTTTTTCTTTATTGTTTCCAGAAATTCCACAAAATGTTTGGGAAGTGAATGTGATGCAAGATAGTTTATCGTATACTTTTCCTTGTAGAGATGTATTTCCCAAAGTAGCAGCCAAAATTGCCCACAAAGAAGATTTTGCCAATTTTACCTACCACAGTCAAATAAAAAATATTCTCACCCCAAATATGCCTGCATATTCACATAATACCGATGCTGAAGGCAACCTAATTGATGGATTTATTCGTGGAATCGTAGTGTATATTGATCACTATGGCAATTTGATAACGAATATTCCGCGTTATCGTTTTGATGAATTTCATGCCAATTTTTCAAAATTTGAACTTACTTTAGGTAGAGAAACTTTTCATAAATTATCTCAAGCCTACCAAGATGTATCCATGGGTGATTTAGTAGCCTTATTTGGCGCAGATGATATGTTGCAAATAGCTATTTGTCAAGGACCTGCCTCTAGTTTATTAAATATCAAAATAAATGAATATGTCAATTTAAAGTGGACCGAACCACGCGCGTATTCTAAAAAATAAAATTTATGTATGCACTTTTAAAAAAAGAATTACAACTCTTTCTCTCTTCACTGACAGGTTTAATGGTACTCTTTGTATTTTTGACTATCAATGGATTACTACTGTTTGTTTTTCCATCTTCGTTCAATATTTTCGATTATGGATTTGCAAGCGTAGAACCTTTTTTTCAATTGGCCCCTTTTGTATTCTTATTTTTAATTCCTGCTCTGAGTATGCGAAGTTTTGCTGAAGAAAGAAAAATAGGTACAATCGAAGGTTTATTGAGTCGACCCTTGACAGATATGCAAATTGTTTTAGCCAAATATAGCGCCATTCTTATCTTATTAATATTAGCCTTAATACCTTGTTTAACTTATATTTATACCGTATCCAATTTGGCTGATCCGCGTGGAAATGTAGATATGGCTGCTTTTTGGGGAGCTTATATGGGACTCTTTTTATTGGGGGCTTGTTTTGCTTCTATTAGTTTGTGTATGTCTTCACTCACCGA
>JAVVPL010000056.1:0-1849 GCA_036655775.1 Bacteroidales bacterium
AATTACCAGAGGCTAAATGGGTGGCGTTTGCTAAAGCATTCCAAGAAAAATATCCAGAATATATGATTTATTTTTTGGGAGGGAACGAAGATAAAATACTTGCTGATCGGATACAGAAGGCCGCTCAATTGAAAAATACAGCTAATTTATGTGGTTCATTGAGTTTATTGGCTTCGGCCGCACTCTTAAAAGATGCCCAAATGAATTATGTAAATGATTCATCTCCTGCTCATTTGGCAACATCAATGAATGCAAAGGTTTGTGAAATTTATTGTTCTACAGTCCCTGCCTATGGATTTACGGCTCTTTCGGAGCAAACACATTTCATTGAAGTCGATGGTTTAAGTTGTCGCCCTTGTGGCTTACATGGGCATAAAAAATGCCCTAAAGGGCATTTTTTATGTGGAAATCAAATGGATGTACAAGCAATGCTTGATTGTATGTAAGAAAATCGACTTCGTTTAAATCAAATCTTCAGGTTCGGGAATTTTTGCGGCTTCAAAATCACGTAAAGATTTTGATAATAAGTAGGTAAACATAATCATGTTTTTACTATTGGAAATCAAACGTAAAAACAATAAACTATTTTTGGTCCCGCTAATTCCGTTTTTGACCCGTTTCATTTGTTTTTTATTAAAACTATCTAATAATTCACTAAGGTGTTGTTGTTCAATGGTAAGTTCATCTACTTGATCATAGTTTTGCAAATGGATCATATAGATAAGGTGTTTGTACAATTCGTCTAAGCCTGCGGCATTTTGGCGCAGTTCATTGATTTGATCTTTGAGCAATCCTTTGTGTTTATTGCTGGTATGTTCCAATGCCGCATCTACTACAAAGGAGAGGGAGTGAATGGTTTCACGTAGATAATTAACAAGTTGAATGTAAAAATGGCTGTTGGCAAGAGAGCCTTCTTGAATAATTTGAATGGTTTCATTCACTTTATTTTTCATACTTTTGGTATGTTTATCCAAAATTTCATATTCTTTTTGTGCTTTACGGAGTGTTTTGAGACTTTCTTCATCTAATCCGTCGATAGTTAATTCGTAAATTAGAGGAATTTGACTAAGAACATGACTTACATCATCTGAAATGGCTTGATGTATATCTTTGGCTTCCACTTCTCCACTCAAATAAGAGGCTTCTTCTTCTTGAATTTTATCCTTGCGTTTGGCCAAGGTATGTGTACGAAGTACAGTGAAAACGAGTATGCCTAAAATACCGACAATGGCAATCCAACTGCCAAAATAAATAATAAAGGCCACTACACATGCTATGGTAAAAGCAACAATGGCCGTAACGAACCATCCGCCAATTACGGTAAATACGCCCGTGACACGATATACTGCATTTTCACGTCCCCAAGCACCATCCGAAAGAGAAGTACCCATGGCGACCATAAAAGTGATGTAGGTAGTGGAAAGAGGAAGTTGTAAAGAGGTTCCAAAAGCAATAAGCGTAGAGGCTACCATTAAATTGACCGAAGCGCGTACTAAATCAAAAGCTTGGGTATCGCCTTTCATTTTAAGTCGTTTTTCTTGTTTGAAACGAGATGCAACAAGGCGAGCAAATGGTTTAGGGGTATATTTATGGACAATTTCACTCAAGCCCACACACATACGAACAATAGAACGAGAGAGTGGTGTAGAGGTGAAGCGTTCTTCTTCTGTACTTTGACTGCTTAAACTTACCGTGGTTTTAATTACTTTTTTAGCTCGTTTTGAAAACCAAAGTGTTAAAATCATAATTATGCCCGATAGAATTAAAATAAATATATGCGTAGGAACTTCTTTCCCTTGCATCATCCCCGACATATTCATAATATCGGGTGCCAAATCTTGTGCGTTAA
>JAVVPL010000056.1:1930-12829 GCA_036655775.1 Bacteroidales bacterium
AATTGATATGCACTTAATCCAGCCATAGGCACCCCTATGAAATTTACTAAATCATTGCCTGCAAATGCCATGGCAAGTGCAAAAGTGCCAAAGAGCACGACAATACGTAAAGGGTTTATTTTAAATATAATAGTAACTAATTCGAGGAGTATTGCCGCAATGGCAAATACACTGAATATAAACATGTTTACATTGGCTGAGAGAAAACTCATCAGTTCGGGAGAAATTAAAGAAGAGCCTTTCATCCCTTTAAAGACAATAAAATAAGTAATAAGCGCAAAACAAACCCCACCCCAAATAGAGCCAAAATAACGCAGGGTTTTGGTATATTTAAAACTAAAAAGGAGTCGGGCTAAATATTGTACCACAGCCCCCACAACAAAACCTATAAGCACAGAGGCTAAAATACTAAATACAATAGCCGAAGCTTTAGATGTATTGATATAGAGGGCCAAATCCGCAAAGGTTTGACTCGGATTTTGATAAATTTTGATTAGGGAGATCGCTACCGCAGCGCCTAAAAGTTCAAATACCAAAGAAACGGTGGTTGAAGTGGGCATGCCAAATGTATTGAATAAATCCAACAATACCACATCGGTAATCATGACGGCTATAAATATAAGCATCACTTCATTAAAGTAAAATTGTTGTGGATGAAAAATGCCACTTCTGGCCACTTCCATCATGCCACTTGAAAAACTGGCTCCCAACAGTATCCCCAAACTTGCAATAATCATGGTTAAGTAAAAGGGAGCCGCTTTAGAGCCAATAGCAGAATTCAAAAAATTAACGGCATCATTACTTACGCCCACTACCAAGTCGGAGATGGCTAGCAGAAATAGGACACCAACCATTATAAGGTATAAAAATTCGATATTCATAGTGATAATTTTTTAATATGTAGTGTATTTATAATTTAATCCATTTAGTAAGATGCGGAAATATATAGGTAGCTGTTTTTTCTAAAGGGCGAAATAGAAGAGAGGAATCGCGTGTTTGCGTTTTAATGACTTTTTCGTGTAAATCTAATTTATTCCAAAGAAAAACAATCACGCTGCAAACTAAAATGGTTTTAGTGACACCTAAAAGCATCCCTGCAAGTCTATTAAGAGTTTCTAAAGCTGCTTTTTTCAATAAGTTCTCTAGGGTGCGCCCTAAAATATAAACGCCGATAACAACGGCAAAAAAAGTAAGTGTAAATGCAATGACTTCGCTATGGGCCCCATTAAGATTGAATATTTTAACTGCGAAATGAGAAAAATTAATGGCTAAATAAATACCAGCTACTAAGGAGACAAGAGAAATAATTTCCATGACTAGACCATTTTTAAAGCCTTTAAATGCAAACCAAATCATAGGAATTAATAATAAGATGTCTAAATAATTCATTTTTTATTTTTTTAGTAAACGTCTTGTAAGTTCTGAGGCTTCCATAAAATGAATAATTTCTGCATTATCCGCTTCAAATATATTTGTTTTGTTTCCTTGCCACCAAAGTTTCCCTTCAAAAATAAAATTTACATAATCTCCTATTTGAAGAACAGAATTCATATCGTGCGTATTAATAACCGTGGTGGTGTGATACTCCTCGGTAATTTCTGCAATTAATTCATCTATAAGTGCGGATGTACGAGGATCTAAACCTGAATTAGGTTCATCACAAAATAAATATTTCGGATTACTAACAATGGCTCTTGCAATGGCTACTCTCTTTTTCATCCCTCCACTTAAAGACGCGGGCAGGAGAGTTTCCACTTTGTCGAGGTTTACCCGATGTAAACAAAAACGTGCTTGTTCAATTTTTTCATTCAACGACATGGACGAAAACATATTTAAAGGAAAAATTACATTTTCTAGCACCGTAAGTGAATCAAAAAGAGCCCCTCCTTGAAAAACCATGCCTATTTCTTTGCGTATATTACTAAGGGTTTCTTTATCGGCATGTACAAAATCTCTTCCATTAAACAAAATCTCGCCTTCTTCCGGTTTAAATAAACCTACTAAACATTTCATAAGTACGGTTTTACCCGATCCACTTTGACCTATAATTAAGTTGCATTTTCCCTTTATCAAGTCTAAATTGATATCAAATAATACTTGTTGTTGATCAAAGTATTTAGAAAGATGTTTTGTTTGTATCATGCTAAAAGGATTTGCGTTACAACCAAGTTACAGAATATAACGGCTATACTACTATATATAACCGCTTGCGTACTCGTTTTGCCCACTTCTAAGGAACCTCCTTTTACGTTGTATCCATAAAATGATGAAACAGAAGCAATTAAAAATGCAAAACAAATCGTTTTGATAATTGCATACACTAAATCGAAAGTATTATGATCAAATTGAAGTCCATATACATATTCGTAGGTAGTAAGTCCTGCCACACTTACGCCAATGGCCCAACCACCAAATAAGGAGAGAACAATACTCAACATGATAAGTATGGGGTTGAACAATACACAAGCGATAATTTTGGGCAGAATTAAAAAATTAGCAGAATTAATTCCCATTACTTCCAAGGCATCAATTTGTTCACTAATACGCATGGTTCCCAATTCAGAAGCAATATGAGAACCCATTTTACCAGCCAAAATCAAACTGATGATAGTAGGAGAGAATTCCAAAATAATGGATTTTTTGGCTGCAAAACCAATGGTATAGAGAGGCATGATGGTATTTACATCTAAATTAAATTTCATTTGAATGGTAACCGCTGCACCTACAAAAATGGAAATAATAGCTACAATAACCACAGAATCAACTCCCAGGTAATAGATTTCATCTATCACTTGCTTCCAAAATAGCTTACCTCTTTGGGGACGTGTAAACACTTCCTTCATCAGTAACATATATCTGCCTATGGTTTCTATCATCATTTAAAATTAGATGGCAAATTTAGCTTTTTTTTAGGAAACAACAAAAAATATTTGCTCTCAGCAAAAAGCTAGGGCTGTTTTTTTAGGAGAAAAAGGCTTTAATTTTGTAAAAAAAACTTGGATATACTTACAAAGTCTTGTAACTTTGTAAAACTACAAATTAAATAAAATGTATAATTTGCAAAAAATAGCTAAAATAGGGCTGTTGCTAGGGCTGTTTTTAAGTCTTAGCGCTTGTGCAACTCCCCAATATTATATGCCAGGTAAAAACTTGAAGCAAAAAAAAACGAAAGGCTGTGATTGTCCTTCATTTACTTTTCAACAACAGGACGAGAACAGAATGTTTGAACCTTGGTTTGCCCTTGAAAATCCGTATACAAGATGCAAAAAGAATTTGATTTAAAAAAAGCATTAGCTCCTTTTTTTGTTCCAGCGGCTTTGCCACTGATTGTCGAATTGGTTGATTCGTATGGGGTACATATACGTATAAGTAAGCAAAGAAATTCAAAATTAGGTGATTATCGTGCACCACATCCTCAAATAAGTCAATTCCATTGCATTTCGATGAACGAAAATTTAAATCCACACGCATTTCTAATTACCTTTATACATGAATGGGCGCATTTGGAAGTATATAAAAAATATGGAAATCAAGTACAAGCCCATGGCGAAGAATGGAAACAGATGTTTGCTTTTTTGATGCAAGATTTTATGAATGAACATATATTTCCTCCCGATGTTTTACACGCTTTACAAGGCTATTTTAAACATACGTATGCAGCGACGATGCGCGATTTGCATTTGCAAAGAGTATTGGATAGCTATGGCTCAAGAACCGATTATTCGGGACAGAAAAATCCCTTGTCCAAAGATATGGAAACAGGACTTTCTGAAGCTTTTGTAGAGCAAATTAAAGAAAATGCGTATTTTGTGTATCAAAATAAAGTGTTTTTACGTAAAGAAAAGCTAAGAAAGAATTATCTTTGCATAGATAAAGCAAGTGGAGCCAAATATCGTTTTCATCCATTAGCCAAAGTATGGGCTTTATAACTAAATTTATATTTTCTATTTAAACTATTTAAACTATACAAAATGAAGTTACTGATTAAAAATATTCAAGGCCTTGTGCAAGAACAAAGTCAAACGGTACGTAAAGTTTGCGGCAAAGATATGCAAAAATTAAAAGTGATTAGCAATGCCTATCTTTTGATCGAAGAGGATAAAATTGCCGATTATGGAGAAATGAAAAATTGCAAGTACGAGCGTGTGGATAAAGAAATAGAGGCCAAAGGTCGCTTTGTATTTCCCTCTTTTTGTGATTCACATACCCATATTGTATATGCGGGTTCTAGAGAAATAGAATATATCGACAAAATTCGAGGACTCTCTTATGAGGAAATAGCCAAGCGGGGAGGGGGAATTTTAAATTCTTGTCAACGTTTGCGCGATGCAAGTGAGGAGGATTTGTATCAAGCCGCTTTCTTGCGTTTACAAGAAATGGCGAGCTATGGTACAGGGGCTTGCGAAATAAAAAGTGGCTATGGCTTAAATTTGGAAAGTGAACTTAAAATGTTGCGTGTGATCCGTCGTTTGAAAGAAAATTCACCCTTGACAATTCGAGCTAACTTTTTGGGAGCACATGCGGTTCCCATGGAATATAGAGGTCATCAAAGCGAGTATGTGGATACCATTATCAATGAAATGATTCCTAGAATAGCCAGTGAAGAGCTTGCCGATTTTATTGACGTGTTTTGTGACAAAGGTTTTTTTACGGTGGAAGAAACCGATCGAATGTTGTTGGCTGGAATGAAGTATGGCTTACGACCCAAAATTCATGCCAATGAGCTCGATTTTTCTGGAGGTGTCCAAGTTGGGGTTAAATATAATGCTTTATCAGTGGATCACCTTGAATATATTGGAGATGCTGAAATTGACTCTCTTTTACATTCTGATACTATGCCCACGGTTTTACCTTCGGCCGCTTTCTTTTTGGGGATGCAACTCTCTCCTGTGCGTAAAATGATGGAGGCAGGTTTACCTATTGCAATGGCTTCCGATTTTAATCCAGGTTCTTCGCCTTCGGGAAATATGCAATTTGTACAATCCTTGGCTTGTATCAAATATAAAATGCTACCCGAAGAAGTAATTCATGCCACTACGATCAATACGGCTTACGCAATGGGGGTAAGCGAAGAATTGGGTAGTATAACCAAAGGTAAAAAAGCAAATGTGTTTATTACACGTCCTATACCAACCTACGAATATATGCCCTATTCATTTGGAAACAACAAGGTGGAAACGGTAATTTTAAATGGGAAAATACAATAAAATAAAGCATTTTTATATTTATCAAAAAGGCTATTCAATTATATTGAGTAGCCTTTTTTAGTATATCTTAGTTGAAAATCGAAACGTGTTGAAAATCGGAAATTAAGGTGTCGACTTGTTTTTGAGTATATAAAAACAAGAAGTGCAAAAGAAATTTCGGAAATAGGGAATTTTTGCAATTAGAGGGGTGAGTATGCGAGGGCGTAATCCAAACTTTATTTCATAGTGGGGATTGATAAAATAAAGACGTCTATCTAAAATTTCATACGAAGCCTCTTTGGCTAATTGGGCAAAATACTCAATGCTAACTTTACAGGCTTTAATATCTAGAAGTTCATCCATGCCACTAGGACTTTCTTTTCCTGCTTTGAGTAAGGTTTTATAAAGCGATTTGGGTAAAAGATGAATAAACGGCAGTTTGGAAAGTATAGAGTTACTACACATTTGTTGGTGTCCGCCAAAAGGCATATACCATGCAGGAAAACCAAAAAAAACAAGCCCATTGGGATTTAAAAAATCTTTGAGATGAGCAAAAAATTCTTTTTTATCGGTAATATGTTCGATAACATCATGTACTAATATAAGATCAAAGCCAGAATCCAAACTTGGGACATCAAAAAAACTAGCGGCAATCATAGTGGCTGACAAGTTTTTTTCTTCAAAAATTGCACGCGCAGCTTCAATTTTGATTTTATCGGGATCGATCCCTGCCACGGTGCATGCTTTTTGAACAAAAGGCAGTAAATTTCCCCCTTCTCCGCAACCTACTTCTAATATTCGTGTATTTGCATCAATAGAAATAAATTGTTGAATATAAGGAAGAAAATACTTTTGACTACTACTGGCTAATTCTTCAAAATATTGCCGATGGTTCGTATGTCTCTCTTGCATAAATTATATTTTTTTGAAAGCGTCTATTCTTTCCCATATATTGGGCGCCGAAAATATGGCATTGCCTGCGACAAGGACATTTGCACCTACATCCACCAATTTTTTTGCATTATCCAAACTTACTCCTCCATCAATTTCGATGCGTAGTTTTTGGTTGTATTTTTCTCTAAGGCGAGACACTTCTTCTATTTTACGATAGGTATTATCTATAAATTTTTGTCCCCCAAAACCTGGATTGACCGACATCAACAATACCAAATCGGCATATTCTACAATGTTTTCGAGCAAACATACGGGACTATGCGGATTGAGTACTACGCCTGCTTGCATTCCTAAATCTTGAATGGCATGGAGTGTCCGATTAAGATGCGTGCATGCTTCATAATGTACCGTTAAAATATCTGCCCCTGCATCTTTGAAATTTTGGAGATATCTATCGGGTTCCACAATCATTAAATGTACATCAAAAGGTTTTTGAGCATGTTTTTTTAAAGCTTTGATAACAGGAGGACCAAAGGTGATATTAGGCACAAATTGACCATCCATAATATCAAGATGAAACCAATCCGCTTGACTGTTGTTGATCGTTTCTACGGCTTGTTGCAAATTGGCAAAATCAGCAGAAAGGAGAGAGGGTGCTAATAAAAATGACATAAGTGTTTTTTTTTAAGGAAGTGATGAAATCTTTGCAAAATTACGGAAACTTATGGATAAAAAAAAGAGGATGCCTAGATTCTAGACATCCTCTTTGGTAAATATAAAAATAAAGTAGACAAATACGTTTTGAATCCAATGAAGGATACGTATTTATTTGTTTTTATTTTTCTTCAGCTTCCATTGCATCTTTGAGATTTGACAAAGCTTGAATATCACCTAAGGTTGATTTTTCAACGTTTTCGTTTAATTTTTTCATTACCTTTTGGTTGTCATCCATATTTTTCTTATTTTCATTTTCCACTTTAGCTTTTTCTTCAGCGGTTTCAGCTTGATGGATACGAGTATGAGAAACTATGATTTTTTTGCTTTCTTTGTTGAATTCGATTACTTTAAATTCAACATTGTCATCTACTTTTAAATTAGTTCCATCCACTTTGACAATATGGCGATTAGGAGCAAAGCCTTCGACCCCATAAGGTAAAGCTATTACGGCACCTTTATCATTGACAACAGTTACGGTTCCTTTATGTGTGGAATTTACCGAGAAGATGGTTTCAAAAACATCCCAAGGATTTTCTTCCAATTGTTTATGACCTAAACTTAGACGACGATTTTCTACATCTACATCCAAAACTACCACATCTATTTTTTCTCCGATTTTTGTAAATTCAGCTGGATGTTTGATTTTTTTGGACCAAGAAAGATCTGAAATGTGAATTAATCCATCAACGCCTTCTTCTAATTCTACAAAAATACCAAAATTGGTGAAGTTACGAACGGTTGCTGTATGTTTGGATTGTACAGGATATTTAGTTGCAATATCTGTCCAAGGATCTGGAATCAATTGTTTGATACCTAAAGACATTTTGCGTTCTTCGCGATCCAAGGTCAAAATTACGGCATCCACTTCATCTTTGATTTTCAAGAAATCTTGTGCGCTACGTAAATGTTGAGACCAAGACATTTCAGAAACGTGGATCAATCCTTCAACACCAGGAATAACTTCGATAAATGCCCCATAATCGGCAATCACAACAACTTTTCCTTTTACAGTATCACCTACTTTTAAGTTAGGATCTAAAGAATCCCATGGATGAGGAGTTAATTGTTTTAAACCTAAAGCAATACGTTTTTTGTTTTCGTCGAAATCCAAAATAACCACATTGATTTTTTGATCCAATTGAACGATTTCTTCAGGATGGTTGATACGCCCCCAAGATAAATCGGTAATATGGATTAAACCATCCACACCGCCTAAATCAATAAACACACCATAAGAAGTAATGTTTTTAACAACGCCCTCTAATACTTGTCCTTTTTCAAGTTTGGACATAATATCAGCTTTTTGTTGTTCGATTTCATCTTCGATCAAAGCTTTATGAGAAACCACTACGTTTTTATATTCGTGGTTGATTTTAACCACTTTAAATTCCATCGTTTTGTCTACAAAAACATCGTAGTCACGGATAGGTTTAACATCAATTTGAGAACCTGGCAAGAAGGCTTCAATACCAAATACATCTACAATAAGACCACCTTTGGTACGGCTCTTTACATAGCCTTGAATAATTTCTTGTGTATCAAAAGCTTCATTGACTCTATCCCAAGATTTAAGGATACGTGCTTTTTTATGAGAAAGTAATAATTGGCCAGTAGCATCTTCTTGACTTTCTACGTATACTTCTACTTTATCGCCTGGTTTTAAATCTGGATTGTAACGAAATTCGGAAACAGGAATAATACCATCGGATTTAAATCCTATGTTTACCACTACTTCCCGATTGTTTTTGGTTACTACGGTGCCTTCAATAACTTCTTGTTCGGTGATTTGATTTAGAGTTTCTCCGTAAAGATTTTCCATTCTTTCACGTTCTGCCACATCTTTTATAGGCGATTTTTCATCAATCGCATCCCAATCGAAATCGGCAATACCCGTGCTGACATTCATGTTTTCTGTCATCTGTTTGTTTGTTTTGTTAGGATTGCTTGTCTAAATATACAAGTAATCTGATTAATAATTTGTTGATTTATAACATTTTGCACACCTTCATGAAGGGGTATACAAAAGTTTGCAAAGATAATAAAAATAATATGAATATGCAAAAAAAAATACACTATATATACAATATGAAAAATTATTCTCGAAAAGCTTTCTTTTTTTAAAATATTTTTATACCTTTGCAAACTCATTTTGAATAAGGAAACGAAATTTATAAGATATTATAAGATATTATGTATTTAACAAGCGAAAACAAACAAGAAATTTTTAAGACTTACGGCAAGTCAGCCACCGATACTGGTAGCATAGAAGGTCAAATTGCTTTATTTACCACACGCATTCTCCATTTGGCAGAACACGTAAAGGCAAATCACAACGACAAATTTACCCAACGTTCGTTGGTGAATTTGGTAGGTAAAAGAAGAAAATTGTTAGAATATTTAAAAGAAAGAGAAATTGAACGTTATAGAGCTATTCTAAAACAATTGAATTTACGTAAGTAATTTTTTCTCGAAATATATTATACACGATACACAACAAAAGGCAATTATTTTTGTAATTGCCTTTTTGTTATTTATATGCATTATACGTAAAAAAGATGAATATGTTAGGAACACAAAAAAAGTTTAATCTTCCCGATGGTCGGGAAGTCATGCTCGAAACGGGAAAATTAGCAAAACAAGCAGATGGTTCTGTCGTTGTTAAAATGGGCGACACCATGCTCTTAGCCACTGTGGTAAGCCGTCAAGAAGTAGGTGAAAATGTAGATTTTATGCCGCTTACCGTTGATTATCAAGAAAAATATGCGTCTGTGGGACGTTTCCCAGGTGGTTTTTTTAAACGCGAAGCTCGTTTATCAGAATATGAAATTTTAATATCACGTCTTATCGATCGTGCTTTACGTCCTCTTTTCCCCGATAACTACCACGCAGAGACACAAGTGTTAGTTTATTTAATTTCTGGAGATAGAGATAATTTGCCCGATGCTTTTGCCGCATTAGCCGCTTCAGCTGCTATATCGGTATCAGATATTCCTTTTAATGGCCCTATTTCAGAAGTTAGAGTAGCTCGCATTAATGGCGAATTTCAAATTAATCCTACGCGTGCCGAACTTGAAAATGCCGATTTGGAATTGATGGTTGCTGCTAGTTTGGATAATATCCTTATGGTCGAAGGTGAAATGAAAGAAGTTTCCGAAGAGGTCATGTTGGAAGCAATGAAATTTGCTCACGAAGCTATTAAAGTACAATGTCAAGCACAATTGGATTTAGCCGTGGCGGTTGGCAAAACCGAAAAACGCAGCTATTGTCACGAAAACAATGATGAAGTACTTAAACAATTGGTATGGGATCAAACCTATCAAGCTTGTTATGA
Organism: Bacteroidales bacterium; assembly: GCA_036655775.1. Lineage (GTDB taxonomy): Bacteria > Bacteroidota > Bacteroidia > Bacteroidales > P3 > JAVVPL01. The sequence continues at coordinate 12,059 of JAVVPL010000056.1, forward strand.
TGCTGCTCGTGAATGTATTGCAGATAAACATCTACGTACCGAAAAAATAGAAACGATCAAAACCAATTTTTTGGCCAGTTTAACTCCTGAACAATTGGAAGGAAATGAATTTATGTTGGGTCGTTATTTTCATGATACACATAAAGAAGCTGTTCGGAATATGATCTTGGACGAAAAAATTCGTTTAGATGGTCGTGGGTTAGAAGAGATTCGTCCTATTTGGTGTGAAGTTGATTATTTACCATCAGCTCACGGATCGGCTATTTTTACGCGTGGAGAAACCCAAGCTTTAGCTACAGTTACTTTAGGATCCAAAGTAGATGAACAGATTATTGATGGCGCAATTATTGATGGTAAAAATAATTTTTTATTACATTATAATTTTCCTCCCTTTGCAACAGGGGAAGCAAAACCTGTTCGAGGTACTGGACGTAGAGAAATTGGCCATGGCAATTTAGCTATGCGTGCGCTTAAACAAGTACTTCCTCAAGGTGCCGACAATCCCTATACCATTCGTGTGGTTTCTGATATTTTGGAATCCAATGGTTCTTCATCCATGGCAACCGTTTGCGCGGGATGTTTAGCATTGATGGATGCAGGTATCAAATTGGCAAATCCTGTTTCGGGCATTGCAATGGGTTTGATTACCAAAGGTGAAAAATGGGCTGTATTATCCGATATTTTAGGTGATGAAGATCATTTAGGAGATATGGATTTTAAAGTTTGTGGAACCGAAAAAGGGATCACCGCTTGTCAAATGGATATTAAAGT
>JAVVPL010000057.1:0-12774 GCA_036655775.1 Bacteroidales bacterium
AAAAGGAAAGTTTTTTATTTAATACCAAATTACAAATGACACAAGTAACAGAAGAGATACAAAAATGGAATGCAATGATTGTAAGCGATCAGGAAATTGTACGTTTGCGTACGTCCTTAAAACAAGCGGCACAGACAAAATATAACAATGGGGTTATTTCAATGAATACATTATTGAAAGCAATTAATGAGGAAACCACAGCGCTTCAAAATCAAAGTTTACATAATATTCAACGTTTGATGAGTTTATATCAATATCAAATTATAACAGGAAATTAAAAAACAACATATTTGTATGAGGCTTTCGCGAATAGGTGTACAGTTTCATACAATTTATCTATTAAAATTAGTACGTATGAATGCTTTACGAAAAATTGAACAAATTGTAACTTGCTTAACATTTGTGATCCTTAGCTCTGTTTTTCTAGTAGCTTGCAATGGAAAGGATAAATTTGATGCTTCTGGCAATTTTGAAGCTACGGAAGTAATGGTTTCAGCGCAAGCAAACGGTGAAATTAAAATCTTAAATGTGCGCGAAGGACAGGAATTAGAGGCTAATAGTGTAGTGGGCTATATTGATAGTACACAATTGTATTTGCAAAAACAATTGATGATGGCTAGTTTATCTGCCACCAAAGTACGTCGTCCCGATGTATATAAACAAATAGCCGTAGTGGAAGAAAATTTGCGAAGTGCAAAAAGAGAAGAGCAAAGGGTGAAAAATTTATTAAAAGGAGATGCGGCCACAAAAAAACAATGGGATGATGTGCAGGCTCAAGTGCGTAGTTTGGAAGCGCAATTGGCTGCTCAAAAAAATTCTCTAGATATTAATGTGAATAGTGTGGATGCGGAAAGTTCAGTGCAAGAAATACAATTAGCACAAGTGCAAGATCAATTGAACAAATGTCAAATTGTAAATCCAGTGCAAGGAACTGTACTTGCCAAGTATGCCGAAGTAAGTGAACAGACTGGGATTGGACAACCTTTGTATAAGATTGCTGATATTACCGAATTGATATTACGTGCCTATATTACCGAAACGCAATTGTCGCAATTACGTTTGGGGCAAAAAGTCGAAATTCAAGTGCAAGGCGAAAAAGAACCTAAATTATACGAAGGCGTAGTGCAATGGATTTCTAATAAATCCGAATTTACACCCAAAACAATTCAAACCAAAGACGAACGAGCCAATTTGGTGTATGCCATCAAAATTGGGGTTAAAAATGATGGCTTTTTGAAAATAGGGATGTATGCAGATGTGCGTTTTAAGTAAGAGGAAATGAAATGAACGCAAATATAGCCATATCCGTACAAAATCTAACAAAATCGTTTGCAAGAGCAAAGAAACAGGCTTCTATTGAAGCTGTGAGACCTTTGTCTTTTGATGTGCAGAGAGGAGAATTATTTGGTTTAATTGGTCCTGATGGTGCGGGGAAAACCACTTTGTTTAGAATGCTCACTACCTTAATTCTTCCCGATAGTGGATCAGCAAGTGTGGATGGTTTTGATATCGTTAGGGATTATAAAGAAATTCGACAAAGAGTGGGCTATATGCCTGGACGTTTTTCGCTTTATCAAGATTTGACTGTAGAGGAAAATTTATTGTTTTTTGCTACTTTATTTAATACGACAGTAGAGGAAAATTATGAATTTATCAAAGATATTTATAGTCAAATAGAACCTTTTAAAACACGTAAAGCGGGAAAGCTCTCTGGAGGGATGAAACAAAAATTAGCTTTGAGTTGTGCCTTAATTCATAAACCTAGCGTTTTATTTTTAGATGAACCTACTACGGGGGTAGATCCCGTATCCCGCAAAGAATTTTGGGAAATGTTGAAAAAATTGAAAGCGGGAGGAATGACTATTATGGCCTCGACTCCTTATATGGACGAAGCGGTTTTATGTGATCGAATCGCTCTTATGCAAGATGGTAAACTTTTGGATTCTAATACGCCCGCTCAAATTACAGAAGCATACCCTTGGACTTTATGGGCGGTCTATGCCTCGGATATGTTTCGATTATTAATTGATTTACGAAAATATCCATTGACTGCGGCTTGTTATTCTTTTGGTGAATTTCATCATTTAAGTCTTAAAGAAGAGGGAGATAAAGAGGATTTGAGAAGATATTTACAAAATTTACAACATGCCAATATTGAAATACATTCAATTACCCCTAACATAGAAGATTGTTTTATGCAGTTTGGAAAGGAGGGGATATCATGAAAGTTATAGAAGTACACGATTTAACTAAACAGTTTGATGATTTTACAGCGGTGGATCATATTAGTTTTGATGTGCAAAAAGGGGAGATTTTTGGTTTTTTGGGAGCCAATGGTGCGGGTAAAACTACAGCTATGCGAATGTTGTGTGGTTTGAGTTATCCTACTTTTGGGGGCGGGACAGTCGCTGGATTTGATATTTGTCATCAACAAGAAAAGATAAAGAAAAATATAGGCTATATGAGCCAAAAATTCTCTCTTTACGGAGACTTGACGGTAAAGGAGAATATTCGCCTGTATGCGGGTATTTACGGGCTTAGAACGGATGAAATCAATAAAAAAACGGATATATTATTAAACCGTTTGGGTTTTATGTCTGAAAAAAACACCTTGGTGGAAGCTTTACCTTTAGGTTGGAAACAAAAATTGGCTTTTAGTGTAGCTATTTTTCATGAGCCTAAAATTGTATTTTTGGATGAACCCACGGGTGGGGTCGATCCATTGACTCGTCGACAATTTTGGGAATTAATTTATGAAGCCGTTGAAAGAGGAATTACTATTTTTGTCACTACGCATTATATGGATGAGGCGGAATATTGTAATCGAGTGTGTATGATGGTGGATGGACGTATTGATGCTTTGGATTCACCTAGAAATTTGAAAAAACAATTTAGTGCTAGTTCTATGGACGAGGTCTTTAGACAATTGGCACGTAAAGCCCAAAGAAAAGGAGATTAAATCATGAAGACGTTTTTGGCTTTTGTTCGTAAGGAGTTTTACCATATTTTTAGAGATAGACAAACTATGCTTATTCTCTTATTGATGCCTGTGGTGCAAATTCTATTGTTTGGCTATGCGATTACTACAGAAGTACAAAATACTTCAATAGCTATCTTAGATAATGCAAAAGATACGTATAGTAGAGATATTATCAAAGAATTATCGCATAATCCTTATTTTGATGTGAAAACAGAAATTCACAATACGCAAGAGATTGATGCTACCTTTAGAAAAGGTAAAGTGCGTATAGTGCTTGTGTTTCCAGCTGATTTTAGAGAAAAAGTAATTGGAGAAGGAAAGGCAAAAATACAATTGATTGCTGATGCTTCGGATCCGAATGAAGCCAATATTATAAGCAATTATGTACAACAAGTGATCATGCAGTATACACAAAGTTTATCGGTGCATGGACAAACCCCTATGCTGATTGAGCCCGAAGTATTAATGTTGTACAATCCGCAATTGAAAAGTGCGTATAATTTTGTTCCTGGGGTGATGGGTTTGATTTTGATGTTGGTTTGCACTTTGATGACTTCGGTTTCTATTGTGAGAGAAAAAGAATTGGGTACCATGGAAGTCCTATTAGTTTCACCTCTAAAACCCCTCTATATTATTTTAGCGAAAGCCATTCCCTATTTGGTTTTATCTTTTGTGAATGTATTGACGATTATTCTCCTGTCGGTATTTATATTGAAAGTGCCTGTTGAAGGAAGTATAGCGCTGCTTTTTGGAGTTAGTACCGTTTATATTTTGGTTTCCTTAGCTTTGGGGATTTTAATATCTACAGTGTCGCCCACGCAACAAGTGGCTATGATTTTTTCTTTAGTGGGTTTAATGCTTCCCACAATTTTGCTTTCAGGCTTGATGTTTCCCTTAGAAAACATGCCTCTTCTATTGCAATGGCTCTCAAATATAGTCCCTGCTCGTTGGTATATAGAGATGGTGAAAATAATTATGATAAAGGGTTTGGGGTTTGCGTTTATATGGAAAGACTTTGTTGTTTTGGTAGTGATGGCTCTAATATTATTAGGGTTGAGTGTTAAACGATTTAAAGTGAGGTTATAAATTATGCGAGTACTTGGATTTTTATTAGAAAAAGAATTTAAACAGATTCTCCGCAATAAGATTATTGTGCCCATGATTATTGTGCTTCCTACGATTCAATTATTGATACTTCCCTTTGCGGCTACGTTTGAAATAAAAAATATAGATGTAGTGGTGGTAGATAAAGATCATTCTTCTTATTCTCAAAGATTGATCAAAAAAATAGCCGCATCTAATTATTTTGAATTACGTGGAATTTCTAATTCGTACCCAGAGGCACAAACTATAGTTGATGATAATCGAGCAAGTATCATTTTGGAACTTCCTAAAGATTTTGAAAAAAAATTAGTAAAAGGGGAAAAAGGTTCGGTATTTATAGCTGCCGATGCCATTGATGGAACCAAAGGTGGAATGGGGGCTTCCTATATGGGGCAGATTGTGCAAGATTTTACGCAAGAGTTGTTTGCAGATGGCACACAGATTCCTAAAGGATTAAATAAAACCCCTCAAATTATAATAGAAACACAATTTAGATACAATCCTTTGCTCAATTATAAAACCTATATGGTGCCTGGGATTATGGTAATATTGTGAGTGAACGAGAACAAGGCACCTTAGAGCAAATGAATGTGACCCCTTTGAAAAAACAATATTATTTGTTGGCTAAATTAATCCCTTTTTGGATTATGGGTTTTATAACTTTAAATATAGGATTATTAGTGGCTTGGCTTTTATTCGGTATTGTGCCTTTAGGAAATATTTTTACGCTTTATCTGTTTGCTACAATTTACATGATTGCTTTTACTGGTTTTGGACTACTCATTTCTACAGCGGTGGAAACACAACAACAATCCATGTTTATTTCTTTCTTCTTTTTGATGATTTTTTTCTTGATGGGCGGTTTGTTTACACCTATTGGGAGTATGCCCCAATGGGCTCAAAATATTACGTATTTGATTCCTACACGTTATATGACCGAAGTGATGCGCTTAATTATTTTAAAGGGTAGTGAATTTAAAGATTTATTGCCACAATTTGCGGCAATTTGTGGCTTTGCTGTGATTTTTAATGCCTGGGCAATTGTGAATTATAAAAAAACAAATTAAAAAACAAATTCAAATAATCATATCTATGAAATTTTTAAAAAAATATGGAATAGCATTAGCTGGTCTTTTTATTGGTTTGGGATTATGTGTTTTAGGTATCTCCTTAAATCATGCAGTTAAAACCTTTAAAAATAGTGAACGTATTGTCTCCGTCAAAGGTCTTGCTGAAAAAGAAGTGCTTGCGGATAGAGTAATATGGCCGATTGTATACAAAATTACAGGTTCGGAATTACCTCAAATGTACACGAATATTGAAACTAAAAACAATCAAATTTTAGCGTTTTTGCAAAATAAAGGTATTGATGCGAGTGAAGTACATATTGCCTCTCCAGAGGTCCAAGATCGACAAGCGGAATTGTATGGAGGGCCTCAAGTTTCGAATATGCCACGTTATAATGCAATTTCGGCATTGATTGTAAGTTCTTCAAAAGTGGAATTAATACAAAGTTTGATGCGTCAGCAAGCCGATTTGCTCAAACAAGGCATTGCAATTACTACTTCCGATTATCGTTATCAAACGCAATATATCTACACTCAACTCAACAAAATAAAACCCATGATGATTGAGGAAGCAACCAAAAATGCACGTCTTGTTGCTAATCAATTTGCCATTGATGCACAGAGTAAATTAGGTAAAATAAAAGCGGCCAATCAAGGGCAATTTAGTATTACTAATAGAGATGAAAACACTCCTCAAATTAAAAGTATTAGAGTGGTGAGTACGGTCGATTTTTATTTGAAAGATTAAATTGATAAAAAATAGGAGCAAGTTTAAAATCAAATTTGTGACTTTTTCTTTTTGAGAAGTGATTCTATTTATCTGTTTTTTTTAATACATAAAACTACTTCCTCCTAAAAATTCTCTCAAAATAGAGGTGGGAGGGATTTCTTTTTCTTCAATAGGAAGAAAATAAGACAGAAATTTAAGTAAACGTCCCGCTTCCATATATTCATCACAATTTTCAGGAACGGCTCTTAGTAAGGGTTCTGCATATTGTTTTAATACCCCTAATTCAAATAGTAAAGCTGAGTTGAACATAATATCGGCATTTTCTTGATAAGGAAAAATATTTTTATTTTCTCCTGTACGTACACTTTTCCATCTTCGAATAGTTTCTTTGGCACTATATCCACGATATTGGTGATCGCGAATAATTCGTCGAATTAATCTATTGTCGGTACTTTGAATTGGATTTTGTGTATCGATAGCAATGTGTGTCAAGGCAGATACGAAAATTTTATATTTGAATTTGTTTTGAATATCAAGTGTTAATTTTGGCGTTAACGCATGAATGCCTTCGATAATTAAAATGGATTTTGGATCCATTTTTAACATTTTTCCAGAATTTTTTTTCTTGCCAGAGATAAAATCAAACTCGGGCGACTCAATTTCTTCATTATTCAATAAGGCTAAAAGTTGTTGATTAAAAAATGGAATGTCAATGGTATCAATACTTTCAAAGTCGTAGTCTCCATGGATGTCTTTAGGTGTAAATTCGCGATCAAGAAAATAATTATCTAAAGAAATTTCTACGGTTTTATAGCCTAATACTTGGAGTTGTACCCCTAAGCGTTTACAAAAGGTAGTTTTTCCAGAGGATGAAGGACCACTGATTAATACTAATTTGCAATCTTTTTGCAAATTAATTTCGTCGGCAATTTTTGCAATCTTTTTTTCGTGTAAGGCTTCAGCAATTTTTATAATTTGTCCGATTGCTTTGTATTCAATTACTTTGTTTAGTGTTCCCACATAAGGCACCCCTAAAATATCTAGCCAATCTTTATGTTCTTGAAATATTTTAAACAGTTTAGAGCCTCCGTTTTCCGATTCCTTGATAAACGATTTACTATTGGTGTTTTGTTTCAGTTCTTTAAATTTTTTAGGAAGTAGGGCTAGTAGACCATTGAAGTATTTGGTGATATAAAATTCTTTGATATAGCCTGTGGATGGCACTAAATATCCATAAAAATAATTGGCAACATTATCGAGTGTATATACGGAGGTGTATAGTTCATTTCGAGTTTCAAATAAGGCTACTTTTTCAAATAAACGATTTTTTTTGTATACCTCAATGGCATCTGGAGTTAGTATTTGTTTGCGTTCAAAAGGTAAATCCAAAGCAATAATTTCGTGTGCTCTATTTTGGATAGCTTCAATATGTTCTATATTTAAATCTTCGCCTAAAGCCTGAATTTCGCAATAAAAACCCAAAGGTAATGAATGCTCAATATGAAGACTGGCTTGTGGATATAAATCGCGCACGGCTTTAAATAAAATAAATAAAATGGAGCGCATATACATACTATGTCCTGTGGAATCCTCTATGGTTATAAATTCTATTATTTTAGGTTTGAATACTTCATAATCCAATTCTCGTAATTTATTATTCACTTTAGCTGCAATAATTCGTTCAGACAAACGTACATTTTGATCTGCACAAATTTCATATAAGCTAGTTCCTAAGGGATATTCTTTAGTAATATTTGTGTTTTTACAAATAATTTCTACGGTATTTGTTTTTTTTTTGGTGATTTCCATAATTCGTATTTTGAATTGATTAGTAAGCTAATTCTTCTTTTAAAAATTGTCCAGTATAACTTTCTTCTTTTTTACAAATAGCCTCAGGAGTTCCTTCGGCTACAATATACCCTCCTTCTTTGCCTCCTTCGGGACCGATATCAATAATATAATCTGCCGATTTAATTACATCCATATTATGTTCAATAACCAATACCGTATTCCCTTGATCGACTAATTTTTGCAATACACCTAACAGAATGCGTATATCTTCAAAATGAAGACCCGTGGTGGGTTCATCTAAAATATAAAGTGTATTTCCTGTGTCTTTTTTATATAATTCAGAAGCCAATTTAATGCGTTGTGCTTCTCCGCCAGATAGTGTAGGAGAGGATTGCCCTAAGGTGATATAGCCTAAACCAACTTCATTAATAGCTTTTAATTTTTGAATAATATGAGGAATGTTTTCAAAAAAATCCAATGCTTGTTGCACACTCATATTTAACACATCATTGATAGATTTCCCTTTATAACGGATGTCTAAAGTTTCTCTATTATATCGTTTCCCATTACATTCTTCGCAGTGAATATATACATCGGGCAAAAAATTCATTTCAATGGTTTGTACTCCTGCACCGCCACAACTTTCACAACGACCACCTTTGATATTGAATGAAAAACGGCCTGCTTCATAGCCTCTAATTTTGGCATCGGGCAAAGAGGCAAATAATTTGCGAATATCATCAAATACGCCCACATACGTTGCTGGATTAGAACGCGGCGTGCGGCCAATAGGTCCTTGATCCACTTCAATTACTTTGTCAATATTATCAAGTCCGTCCAATGAAATATAGGGTAGAGGTTTTTTGTTGGAACGATAAAAATGTTGGCTTAAAATAGGATGTAAGGTGTGATTTATTAAAGATGATTTGCCACTGCCAGACACCCCTGTTACACAAATAAAACAAGCTAAAGGTAAGCGAAGATTTACTTTTTTTAAATTGTTTCCTGAGGCTCCTTTTAATAGGATGCTTTTCCCATTTCCTTTTCTTCTGTGAGAAGGAATTTCAATACGTTTGCGTGAAGTCAAAAAATCGGCAGTTAAAGATTGACATTTTAAAAAATCAGAGGGAGTACCTAGTCCTGTTATTTTTCCGCCATGAATTCCTGCTCCAGGGCCTATATCCACAATGTAATCTGCCGCAAGCATCATATCTCTATCATGTTCCACTACAATGACGGAATTGCCCATATCTCTAAGCGTTTTCAGTGCCTGAATAAGTTTGTGATTATCCCTTTGATGCAATCCGATACTTGGTTCATCTAAAATATATAGAACACCTACTAATTTGGAACCTATTTGTGTAGCTAAGCGAATTCGCTGAGATTCTCCACCCGAAAGTGTATTTGAAGGTCGATTCAAACTTAGGTATCCGATACCTACCGATTGTAAAAAATCAATACGATTTTGAATTTCTTTTATGATTTCATGTCCAATCAGTTTTTGTTTTTTGCTTAAACTAGGTTCTAATTCCGAGATCCAAGTGTGTAAATCACTTAAATTCATAGCCGACAATTCTGCTATATTTTTTCCATTAATGCGAAAGTGTAAGGCTATAGTTTTGAGTTTTGTTCCTTTACAGCTAGGGCACTCTTTAATCTCCATAAATTGTTCTGTCCATTTTTGAATGCTTGGAATTCCCTCTTCATTTAGTTTTTGAATAATATGGACGAGTCCATCAAAACATATTTTTTGTTTTTTTGTAACTCCTAAATATTCATTTTTAGTTTCAAATGTATCATCAACGCCATATAAAATGGCATCTAAAGCTTCTTTAGGAATATTGGCAATGGGTGTACTGAGATCAAAATCATATTTTTGAGCAATTATTTCTAATTGTTTGTTGATCCACGTAACACCTAGTTTGTCGTTTTTCCAAGATGATTTTTCCGTTGAATTTAAAGGTAATAAACCTCCATTGCGAATGCTTTTTTCCTTGTAAGGAATTAGTTTTTCAATATTGACAATTTTTTGGATTCCAATGCCATTGCAGGTTTCGCAAGCTCCATACGGTGAATTGAATGAAAATGTATTGGGTTCAGGTTCGGGATAAGAAATTCCTGAAGTAGGACACATCAACAATCTACTATAATGTTTCACTTCTTGACTATTTAAATCCAAAATCAAAAGGATCCCTTTGCCGTGTTTTAAGGCTGTTTGCACACTTTTTATAAGTCGAGGCTCACTCGTTTTATCCACAATTAATTTATCAATTACCATTTCAATATCATGGGTTTGATACCTATTGAGTGACATCCCTTCTGCAATTTCACGTACTTTGCCATCGATACGTACTTTTAAAAAACCTTGTTTGCGAATGCTTTCAAAAAGATCTCTATAATGGCCTTTTCTTCCCACAATCAAAGGTGCTAATATGACGATTCCTTTGTTTGTATAGTGCTTTTCAAGTAAATCTACAATTTGTTGTTCACTATACTTAACCATCTTTTCACCACTGATATACGAATAGGCTTCGCCTATTCGAGCATACAACAAACGCAAATAGTCGTAAATTTCGGTGATCGTTCCTACGGTGGATCTGGGATTTTTGTTCGTGGTTTTTTGTTCAATGGAGATTACAGGACTGAGCCCATCAATTTTATCCACATCGGGGCGTTCCATATTGCCTATAAATTGACGAGCATACGCGGAGAAACTTTCCATATAACGTCTTTGTCCTTCTGCATAAATGGTATCAAATGCCAAAGAAGATTTGCCACTGCCACTGAGTCCCGTAATTACGACTAATTGATCTCTGGGTATTGAAAGATTTATGTTCTGTAAATTATGAGCTCTTGCCCCAAATATATTTAATGTATTTTCTTGCATTGTTAACTAATTTTTGCCCAAAAACTCTTGTGTTTATTTTCTTCTAAATATCTTTGGAGTGACTGATTTTTTTTGTTTTCTAAATTACAATCTTCGTTCAATAATTCTATTGCCGTATTGCGTGCTATATTGATCATGGCTCCATCTTTCGCCAAATCGGCAAGTTTAAGTTCTAAGATGCCACTTTGTTGGGTTCCTTGTAAATTTCCAGGACCACGTAGCCGTAAATCCGCTTCTGCAATTTTAAATCCGTCCGAACTTTGTAAAAGTGTTGAAATGCGTTCTGTGGCATCTTTGCTTAGATGATCGGCGGTCATCAAAATACAGTAAGATTGTTCGGCTCCACGTCCCACACGTCCTCGTAATTGGTGTAGTTGAGCCATGCCAAAGCGTTCACTATTTTCAATAAGCATTACGCTAGCGTTCGGTACATCAACCCCTACTTCAATTACAGTTGTCGATACCATAATTTGAGTTTCACCTTTGATAAATCGTTGCATTTCATAATCTTTTACCTCCGCTTTCATTTTTCCATGTACAATGCTAACCGCATAGTTTGGTAAAGGAAATTCTCTCGTAATACTATCATATCCATCCATTAAATCTTTTAAATCTAATTTTTCAGATTCATGAATTAAGGGATATACTACATAAATTTGACGCCCTTTCTCAATTTCTTTTCTCATAAAAGCAAACACTTTAATTCGATTGTGATCGGTAGCATGCAAGGTTTGTATAGCTTTTCTATTTGGCGGAAGTTCATCTATTACCGAGACATCTAGATCCCCATAGAGAGTCATTCCCAAGGTGCGGGGGATAGGCGTTGCCGTCATTACTAATATATGAGGTGCAATACTGTTTTTTGCCCATAATTGAGCCCTTTGAGCTACGCCAAAACGATGTTGTTCATCTATTACTACAAAGCCTAAATTTTTAAACTGAACGCTCTCTTCTATTAAGGCATGGGTTCCGATAAGAATTTGCATTTTGCCATTGGCTAATTCTTCTAAAATTTTTGTGCGTTCTTTTTTGCGTACCGAACCCGTGAGTAAGCCAATATGTAATCCTATCCCCTCTAAATGTTTTGTGAAACTTTGTAAATGTTGTCTAGCTAAAATTTCAGTAGGTGCCATCATACAAGTTTGGAATCCATTGTCAATGGCAATAAGCATGCACATTAAAGCTACAATTGTTTTGCCACTTCCTACGTCTCCTTGTAATAAGCGATTCATTTGGTGTCCACTTTTGGTATCCGAGCGAATTTCTTTCATTACTTTTTCTTGAGCATGAGTGAGGGTGAATTTTAAATTGTGTTGAAAAAATTGCATAAAAACTTCGCCCACTTTGTCAAAACGCAAACCTAGGAGTTGGCGTGTTTTTGCTTTCGCTTTCAAAATATCCATTTGTAACAAAAACAATTCTTCAAATTTCAATCGTTGTTGTGCTTGCGCTAACTGTAATTGAGATTTGGGATGGTGTATTTGAATATAGGCTTGTTCTCTAGAAATTAAATTGTATTTTTCTATAATCCATTGAGGAAGTATTTCAGGAATACTCCCCAAGGCTTGTTGACATAAATTTTCTGTTATTTTGGCTATGGCTCTAGAGTTTAATCCTTTTGTCTTCATTTTTTCCGTAGTGGAATACATAGGGTAATATACCTCTTGTGCAATTGTATTTTCACTTTGGTAGGCTTCTAGTTCGGGATGCGTCAAATTATAATGATTTTTGAAGAAACTAGGTTTCCCAAAAACACTAATCATACTGCCTAAAACTAATTTTTCTTTAATCCATTTTATTCCAGAAAACCAAATAAGATCAATGATTCCACTTTCATCTTGAAGTTTGGCAATTAATCGTTTTTGATGAGGTGTATTTCCAATTTCTTCAATGTGAATAATTTTACCTTGTAACACAATAGGTTGTTGTTCCGTTTGGATTTGTGTTATTAAAATATAATTACTTTTATCTAGATAACGATAAGGAAAAAAATTAAGAAGATCTTCATAGTTATACAAATTCACCTCTGCTTTAAACAGCAGGGCGCGTTGAGGACCCACTCCTTTAAGATATTCTATTTGTGTACTGAAAAAATCAAACATAGTACAAATATAGTGATTTTTCTAGATATTTACACAGAAGATATATAAAAAAAAAGCTATGGTAGATTCTAACACCAAATGCAATTTTTTATGTAAAGGTATTGATCTAACTC
>JAVVPL010000058.1:0-12738 GCA_036655775.1 Bacteroidales bacterium
GTAGATACCGTATTGTACAGAAATCAAGATTTGGCCTTTGAACGTATATTAAAAAAGGAGAGTGCCATACGAAAAGTGGGGATTCGGATGCAATTAGACAATTCAACGTCCGCATTTATATTGAAAGCCTGGGATGAAGATGGCGTGTATGCAGAGGGGAAATTAGAAATCTCATTTGAACTATCTAATAAGGGAGAGGAAGTCAAAATACAATTGGCAAAACAATTGGCTAAATTGGGAGAAACTCCTTTTTATATTATCGATTTGCAAATTAATTTGGATCAAGCTTATTTTATTCAAGCCTCGCAAATAAATCTTTTACGTAGAGAAGTTTTACAAAGTTTAGAAGAAAAACGAATACTGCAATTTTTCCCTAAGGACAGTGCAAGCATAGATTTACGACAAATACATAAGCAATCGGTATATCCGCCAAAACAACTCGATTATAGGGCAAATATAAGCAATTCAAAGGCTATGTCGGTATATAAGCAGATGGGGGCTGAAACTTGCGAATGGGGCTTTGAATTGAATCAAGATACACAGGATAAAACCTTGATGTTTACAAAACATTGTATCCGTTATCAGTTGGATCAATGTCCTCGTCGTCATGAAATTTCTAATGATTTTAAAGAAAATTTATATTTAAAAAATAATCGACAAGTGTTTAGTCTTTTTTTTGATTGTGAAAATTGTATGATGCAAATAAAAAGAAAATAGTATTTAATAAAGTTATTTACGGATGAAACGATTAATATTTATAGTATGTGCTTCGATTTTAATGATAGGTTGTGCCACTTTTTCAGGAGGTCCTGCAGGGGGACCCGTCGATACCAAAGGGCCTATATTGGTGCATTCTTCGCCCAAACAAAGTGCTAAAAATTCAAAATTACAAAAGATTAGTTTAACTTTTGACGAATATATTGTATTGAAAAATATGGCTAATATTGTGGTGTCACCGCCTTTGAATATACAATATTCCTCAAATTTAAAAGAATTACGAGCCTTGATTTTAGATACCTTAAAAGAGAATACAACCTATACTATTTCCTTTAATGATGCAATTGTTGATTTAAATGAAGGAAATGTTGTAAAAAATTTGCGTTTGGTTTTTTCAACTAGCGAGGTCATTGACTCGATGTATTTGGAAGGTAAAATCTTGGATGCTTTAAGTTTGGATGCGCAAGCGAATATTTTTGTGGCTCTGTATAGTGAATCCTTAGATTCTTTCCCATTTAAAAACATTCCAAATTATATTACAAAAACAGGTGCTGATGGCTATTTTTGGGTGCAAAACATACGTGATCAATGTTATCAAATTGTTGCATTTGAGGATAAAAATTTTGATATGGTATTAGACCCCATTACAGAACGATTGGCCTATTCTTCTACCTGTATAAAGCCTAAGCATTTATCAACTCTTCCTATACGTTCAGATAGTGTAGCAGATAGTACGCTGGTCGTACGTAGAGATACGGCCAATATACTCAATTTAATGATGTATCAAGATCGTTTGCCTAGTGCGTTTTTGGCGGATGCTAAATTTACACATAGAGGATTTATACAACTTCAATTTAGATATCCCATAGATAAAATTAAAAGTGAAATTATAGTAGATGGGAAAAAAATGACAGAAACTCAATATTGGAATATGGCAGAGGATAGAAAAAGTGCCAATTTGCGTTGGAGTGATTTGAGTTTTAACAAAATGAAATTAATTTTGTTTGTAGATGAATATACCGATACTACGGATCTACTATTGCCCAATTCCTCTACACAAATCAAAATAGATACGTTTAAACTTTCGCTTACTACGAACGCTAATTCGGCTTTTTTATTTACAGATACGCTCCGTCTGCATTCTTCTAATCCAATTGCTTCATTTCAAAATAAAAAAATAAGCGTTTGGGCTTTTGTCGGATTTGATAGCACCAAAGTGTCTGCTACTATACAAAAAACAGATCCTAGTAATTTTAATTTACTTTTGCCTTTACATGCTGAAACAAGTTATAAAATACATATAGAACCTGCATGTTTTACCGATATTTATGGGCGAACCAACGATACTACACTAATTAAATTAATTTGCAATGCTGTGGATAAATATGGAAGTTTATCTATGCAAATAGCAAACTATAAACCTTCTCAATCGTATTTGGTGCAACGAATGGATGAAAAAAACAAAGTATTAGAACAATATTTATTGCCCAAGGATGGAAAATTGGTATTGCCTTATCTATTACCAGGCAGCTATAAGTTTAGAATCATTGAAGATGCAAATCAAAATGGAAGATGGGATGGCGGTGATTTTGTTCAAAAAAAACAGGCTGAAAAATTGTGGTATTATTCTAAAATAATACCTGTAGAGCGTGATTGGGTTATTGAGGAAAAGTGGTCACTTACAGAATAAGTAAATTGCATCCTCTAACATCGCTTTGATCGAATCGACCCAATACTTCAAATGAATGATCGGCATGTACTTTGCCAATATCTTGTGTGGAAATAAACGGGCAAGAGTAGATATTGGCTAGATCGATGATATTGATGCCTCCACTTTTTCCATTTTCTTCTAAGCAAAGGGGATCGTGCATATTCCGAATGAGTATTTTCATCCAAGGAGGGCTTATAAAACCGTTTTTTTGCAAATAGGCTTGAGAGAACAATTCGGCCATGCCATATTCGGAAAAAATATGCTTACATCCAAATCTTTCGCATAAAATAGCGTGTAATTCTTCTCGAATCATTTCTTTTCGCCTTCCTTTCATTCCGCCAGTTTCTAGTATGGAGGTAGAGTTTAGAGCAAATGGGAATTGTTCCGATAAATCTAAAAGGGCATAACTTACACCAAAAAGTATGGTTTTTTGTTTTTTTTGTTCTAGTTTTTGTAGCGTATTGATAAGTGCTTGATGATTGTGTAAATAAAACCCATTGTTGGGATGTTGACTCTTTTGCATCAAGCCTTGTACCATGTATATTAGAGAAGAATGTTGTTGTTCCATATAGTTTGGAAGTAGGGCTAAGATACAATACTCCTCAATATTTCCCCAAAATTGAGAGAAACAATTTAAAAAGCTGTTTTCGTAAGGTGTGAAGTTTACAATATAATGGACACTTCGTTCAGAACCGCTAGTGCCACTGCTGGTAAAATAATCAATCGGAGCATATCCATCTAGTACTACTTTTTGGGTTTTGAATAATTCAATAGGTAAACACGGAATTTGTGTATAGTGTTCAATAGAGGAGGGTTTAAAAGAGGGATATAAAAAATCAATATATTGCCGATATACAGGGTTGCTTTTATAATGTATTTGCAATAAAGCGAGTGCATTTTCATTAAATGCTTGTTCAGAATTTATAGATATAAAATTGGTAGATAATTCATCAATACTTTGCATGTGTAATAATTTTTTGTAATTTTACAGTTTGTTTAAAAATCATTAAAAGACTGTCTATATTATGCCCTTTGTTATTCGATGCCATAAAAATTTCCCAAAAGTACGAATTTTCTTTGGATGTATACTGTTTTGTGTTTTTTTTGCTTGTGTGAAAGAATCGGAATTTCCAGTAGAACCTTATATAGAATACCGTTCTCAAGCAGTTAGTGAAGATGGTAAATCATTGTTTTTTACATTTTATTTTCAAGATGGGGACGGTGATATAGGTCTTTTTACGTATGATACTCTAGCACCTTACATAGGAGAGTATAGGTATAATATTTATTTCATTCCCTTTGAAAAGAAAAATGATAGTGTGTATGATACGCTACGTAGTGTGCGACCTCCATATATAAATAGAATTTATAAATATAGAATTAAATATATTGAAGCCGTGAATGCAAATAAGGCTTTAAAGGGCGAGATACAATGGGATATGAAAGATTTTGATCGCTTGCAACAAGAATTTCCAAAGAAAACAATCCGTTTTCAAGTGTATATTTATGATAGAGCTTTGCATATTAGCAACAAAATATATTCACCTGATATTAATTTATACTAATTCATATTATGAAACGAGCATATCCAAATCGGGCACATATATTAATTGCTATTTTTATAGTGGTGATATGTATTTATTGGGTCCGTCTATTCTATATTCAAATTATCGATTCAAGTTATAGAGAAGGGGCGAAAAATAATGCCTTGCGAAAGCAAACACAATATCCAGCACGAGGATTAGTTTACGATCGATTTGGAAAATTATTGGTGTATAATGAAGCGGTCTATGATTTGATAATGGATCCAGCTCAAGCGCGAGAAGCCGATATTGTAAATTTATGTGCTTTGATAGGAATTGATGAGGAAGGGGGTAAGCAGCGTTATCAAAAAGCGATTGATTTTTCTACGCATACACCTTCTGTTTTTGAAAAACAAATTTCCAAAGAACTGTATGGACGTTTACAAGAACAATTGTTTAAATTCCCTGGTTTTTATGTGCAATCACGTACGTTACGAAAATATCCCCAAGCTATTGCGGCCCATGTTTTGGGGTATATAGGCGAGGTGAGCCAAAAACAAACGCAAGCGGATTCATATTATAAATCGGGCGATTATATAGGAATGAGTGGGCTGGAAAAACAATATGAGCCTATGTTGAGAGGTAAAAAAGGATGCAAATTGTTAATGGTTGATGTATTGAATAGAGAAAAGGGGAGTTATAGAAATGGTGAATTTGATACGGCTTCGGTGGCAGGTTTGAGTTTATACAGTACCTTGGATATGGATTTGCAAGCCATGGCAGAAATGTTGATGAAAAATAAAAGAGGCAGTATAGTGGCAATAGAACCTGCCACAGGCGAGATTTTAGCTTTAGTTTCTAGTCCAAGTTATGACCCAAATTTATTGGTTGGAAGAGTTCGTAGTGCCAATTATCGGGCTTTATTACAGGATCCGTCTAAGCCTTTATTTGATAGAACACTTATGGCATATTATCCTCCAGGGTCTATTTTTAAAATTCCACAAGCTTTGATCGCTTTACAAGAAGGCGTAATTACCGAAAATACTGCTATTCCTTGTGATCATTCTTTAGTAGGTTGCCACAACCATCCTTCGGCTACCAATGTAGCTTCTGCTTTGCGGATGTCGTGTAATCCGTATTTTTATGTGGTATTTCGTCGATTGATTATGCAAGGAAAAGATTTGAATCGTTTTAAAGATAGTCGATTGGGATTAGAGGAATGGGAGTCTTATATGAAAAGTTTTGGATTTGGCACCCGTTTGGCCATTGATTTGCCCAATGCAAAGGCTGGGATGATTCCGAATGTGGCTTTCTTTGATCGCTATTATGGAAAAGAACGTTGGGCATTTAGTACTATATATTCTTTGAGCATTGGACAAGGAGAGGTTGGATTAATTCCTTTGCAAATGGCCAATTTAGCAGCTATTGTAGCCAATAGAGGTTTTTATAAAACTCCGCATTTGGTGCGTTATATTGGAGAAAATAAACAAATTCCGAATATAGATACCGAAAAACATTACACAAAAATAGAATCCCCGTATTTTGAACCTATTATCGAGGGAATGTATGGAGCGGTGCATGAGCCTGGTGGAACTGCTCGACGTGCACGTTTGGATAGTATTATTGTGTGTGGGAAAACGGGAACATCTCAAAATCCACATGGCAAAGATCATGCGGTTTTTATTGCTTTTGCGCCTAAAGATAAGCCTAAAATAGCCATTTCTGTATTTATTGAAAATAGTGGTTTTGGAGGCACTTGGTCGGCTCCCATTGCGGGTTTACTCATAGAATATTATTTGACACGACAAAGACCTCGTCCAGAATTAGAAAAACAGATGATGGAAGCTAGTTTTACACCTAAAGAAGAAAGGAAAAAAGATTAAGAGATGGAAACAGGAAAAAGTATATATAGAGCGGCCGATAAAAGTCTAATATGTGTTTTTATCATCCTGGTATTGATGGGGTGGTTTAATATTTATGCTGCAGTTTACGATGAGATGCATCAAAGTATTTTTGATCTTTCGATGCGATATGGAAAACAAATGTTATTTATATCTTTTGCTTTTGTGATTGCCTTGGTGGTTATGTTGATAGATATTCGCTTTTTTACGCAATTTTCCTATGTTTTTTACGGAATTTCTATATTGGGACTACTGGCTGTGCTGGTGATAGGTACGGAAATTGCTGGAAATAAATCATGGATTCAATTGGGTGGATTTTCAATTCAACCTTCTGAGTTTGCCAAATTTGCAACTTGTTTGGCTTTTGCAAAGTATGTGAGTAGTCCAGAGGTAAATATGAAGCGTGTATCTTCGCAAATAGTAGCTTCTTTGTGGTTTTTGTTGCCTATGATTTTGATTATGTTGCAGCCCGATGCGGGATCTGCTTTGGTATATACGGCTTTTGTACTTGTACTGTATAGGGAGGGTATGTCGGGAAATGTTTTGCTCATGGGGGGAACTGCAATTATTTTGTTTGTGTTGACCTTGGTTGTAAATACGTATATTTTACTTGCGGTTGTTGGTTTGTTATTGCTGATCCTTCTATTTTATAATAAGAAAAATTCCAAAAATATTGTAATGGCGATAGGCCTTTTTATTCTGTGTTGCGCTTTTATTTTTAGTGTCGATTATGCTTTTGACCAATTGGGAGATCATCAAAAATCACGAATTAATGTTTTATTGGGTAAAAATCCCGATTTGAAGGGGGCTGGCTATAATATCAATCAATCGAAAATTGCGATTGGATCGGGAGGTTTATTAGGAAAAGGATATTTGGAAGGAACACAAACTAAATTTAATTTTGTGCCAGAACAAAGTACGGATTTTATTTTTTGCACCATAGGAGAAGAGTGGGGTTTGCTGGGGTCCACGGTTGTATTGTGCCTTTTTCTTTTTTTAGTGATCCGAATTATTCAATTGGCAGAACGACAGCGTTCGGATTTTGCTCGTGTGTATGGGTATGGGGTGGCTTGTATTCTCTTCTTTCATGTTTTTGTAAATATAGGGATGACCATAGGTTTATTGCCTGTTATCGGAATTCCGTTGCCTTTTTTTAGTTATGGAGGTTCTTCGCTTTGGTCTTTTACTTTATTGCTGTTTGTATTTATAAAAATGGATGCAAGGAGATATGTATAGTGTTTAAATATAACATTGTAGCTTAAAAGTTTTAGAAAATGCAAATAAAAACGTATATTTGTACACTAAACTATAAACTATTAATTTAAAATAAAAATATAATGAAAAAATTTATTTTAGGCACTAGCCTTTTTGTTTGGTTGTTTTCGTCAGGTTGTTGCAATAAAAAATGCGAAACCAAATCAGAGGACGAAGTAATTAAAGGCTTTGCAAAAGTTACACTAACTACTGATATGACTCAGTTTTCTGAGACTGAGAAACAAATGTTGTCCTACTTGTTTGAAGCTGCAGAAACGATGGAGGATATTTTTTGGAAAGAAGCTTTTGATGGTGATAGAAAAAGTTTTTTAAAAAGAATTTCCAACGATACTTTGCGCAAATTTGCCGCTATTAATTATGGACCATGGGAACGTCTAAATGGCAATGAGGCTTTTTTGGATGGATATGGAGTGAAGCCTAGAGGGGCTAATTTTTATCCAGAAGATATGTCTATTGAAGAGTTTGATGCATTGAAAGATCCCAATAAAACATCGCCTTATACCTTGATCCGTCGAGATAAGGAAGGTAAATTAATTGTGGTTTGGTACAAAGATGCTTTTAAAACGGAAATAGAAAAAGCTGCTTCATTGTTAGAAAAAGCCGCGGCTTTGTCTGAAGATGAAGGCTTCAAAAAATACTTGACTTTGCGTGCGACAGCTTTGCGTACAGATGATTATTTAGAAAGCGATATGGCTTGGATGGATATGAAAAATTCAAAGTTCGATTTTGTGATTGGCCCTATCGAAAACTATGAAGATGCTTTGTTGGGATATAAAGCGGCACATGAATCCTTTGTTTTAATTAAGGATGCGGAATGGAGTAAAAAATTGGATAAATTTGCAGCGATGTTGCCCGATTTACAAAAAGGTTTACCTGTAGATCCTAAATATAAAAAAGAAATGCCTGGTTTGGAATCGGACATGAATGTGTATGAAGTGCTTTTATATCGTGGAGATTGTAATGCTGGAAGTAAAACAATTGCGATCAATCTTCCCAATGATGAACGTGTACACATTGCTAAAGGTACTCGTAAATTGCAATTGAAAAATACCATGAAGGCTAAATTTGAAAAAATATTACTTCCAATTGCCGATGTAGTGATCACTGAAAAACAACGTGGAAATGTTAAATTTGAAGCCTTTTTCGAAAATGTGACTTTTCATGAAGTGGCTCATGGAATGGGTGTCAAAAACACAATCAATGGTAAATCAACGGTACGTAAAGCATTGAAAGAAACGTACGCCACTCTAGAAGAAGCCAAAGCCGATATTATGGGATTATATTTGGTGGATCAATTGAGAGCAAAAGGGGAATTGACCAATGGAAGTGTAGAAGATAATTATATTACTTTTTTTGCTGGTATTTTTCGTTCTATTCGTTTTGGAACGGCTAGTGCACATGGAAAAGCAAATATGCTATGTTTAAATTATTTTGCTGACCATGGGGTGTTTACGCGTATGCCTAATGGCGTTTATACCGTTGATGTAAAGAAAATGAAAAAAGCTACGGAAGGTCTTTTGGCTGAAATTTTAAAAGTGCAAGGGGATGGCGATTACAGTGCTGCACAACAATGGATTGCTGACAAAAGTGTGGTAGGTATGGAATTGCAAAAAGATTTAGATCGTATTGCTGCCGCGGATGTTGCTAAAGATATTTTCTTTGTACAAGGTAAAGATGCTATTGATTTTTCTTCTACTAAAACAAAATAAAACAAAATAAAACAATTAAAAAGAGCTACTATTCTTTTGGGAATAGTAGCTCTTTTTATGCAATCAAGATTTTAAAAACAGATAAAATGGAAAACAAAAAGCTGGCAGTATTGGGTGGTGGAAGTTGGGCTACGGCTATAATGAAAATTTTATTACATAGTGAAAATCAATTATGTAAAACAAATAAAATTAATTGGTGGATCCGAGATGATGAAATTAAAAACGCGATTGAACAATTTGGACATAATCCACATTATTTATCTTCGGTGAAGTTTGATCCTTCAAAAATATTGATTCGTACTGATTTGAGAGAAATTATTGCGGATTCCGAAATTTTAATTCTTGTGATTCCTTCGGCTTTTCTAGATCTTGCATTGCATGGGTTAAGTTCTGCGGACTTAAAAAACAAAATAATATGTTCAGCGATTAAAGGAATTGTACCGCAAACTCAACAAGTGGTAGGAGAATATCTAGTATCACAGTGGGGGGTTGAGGTTTCTAATTTTTCGCTTATTAGTGGTCCTTCTCATGCAGAAGAAATAGCTTTGGAAAAATTAACCTATTTGACTGCAGCTTCTCAAACTCCAGAATTAGCCAAGATGATGGCTGATATCTTCGCTTGTAGATTTGTACAGACACGTGTTAGCGATGATATTTATGGCATAGAGTATGCCGCTGTTTTAAAAAATATTTATGCCATAGCTGTGGGGATTGCGAAAGGATTAGGTTATGGTGACAATTTTAGATCTGTTTTAGTGTCCAACGCATTGGCTGAAATGAAAAAGTTTTTAGAAGAAATTCACGATATTCATAGATCGCTTTCTTCTGCGGTCTATTTGGGTGATTTATTAGTAACTTCCTATTCTCAACATAGTCGTAATCGAATCTTTGGAACCATGATAGGCGAAGGGTATTCGATCCAATCGATTATGCTTGAAATGAAGATGGTTGCAGAAGGCTACTATGCCTGTGCAAGTGTGCAAGGAATCAAACATAATATGGACCTATCCATGCCTATTGTCGAAGCGGTACACGAGATACTGTATATGCAACAATCAGCTTTAGTAGTTTTCAAAAAATTGGAATTAATTCTAAAATAAAAGCATAATTCCGACGTATGCCCAGTGGGCAAAAATTCCTGCGCAAAATCCGCCTATGGTATGAGAGATAAGGGCTTTTGGGGTTAATTGTCTATATCCTAGAGAGTCGAGCATCGCAGTATGTGTACTTAAAAAACCACTCCAACACATTCCCATAGCTGTAAATACAGCAATGGCATTTCCGTCAATAATACCTTGTGCTTGAAAACGAGGGATCAGCCCTAAGGCTGCACCTACGGCACCTAAGGAGGTAATGGGGAAAGCCACTAATTCAGGATTTGTAAATCCAAATAACCATTCAAAGATAAAGGAAACTTTGTTTGCTAACCAAGGAAGTGCGCCAATACCTTCATAAGCGGCTCCAGTGTAAGTTCCGTCAGGAGAAGGGCCAAAGGTGAGGATCATAACAAATGTGGAAATAATAAGCACCCCTGGAATAATGGCTAAACCTAAATCAACCCCTGTTTTCCCTCCATCCAATACTGCATTGAGCGCTCTTAAAAATACACCTCCTTCAGATTTGAAAGAAATTTGTTCTTCATCTCCACCTGCAGCTTCATCGGTTTTGAAAGAGGGATAGGTTTTGAGAATAAATCGTTGCATAAGGCGTGTGGAAATGATACTTCCTACAATAGCACCCCCTAAACCAATCATAGCGGCAGAAATAAATCCACGACCTGCCATAAATACAATAACGATAAGGCCCATGCCAAAAGCTGTGCCAAAATTGGTTAAAGAAATAAGTTGATATTTTTTGAAATAACGACTAAAGTTATGATCTTTGGATAGGGCAATAATTGCAGGATTGTCGGAAAGAAAAGTAAGTACTCCCCCTAAAGCGGCTACACCAGGTAAATTGTACAAAGGTTTCATCAAAGGTCGAAGGGCAATTTCAATGAGCCGAACTACGCCAAATTCGATAAGTAATTTGCCTAGCGCTCCTGATAGAACTGTAATTCCCATAAGGTACAACACCGTGTCTAAAAGCAGACTGTAAGAGGTCTTCATAATGGTGTTTAGCATATTGGGTGTTCCCATAAAATGGGCCAAAATACCAAAAACACCAAAAAAGAGAATTAAAAAAACTCCCGCTTCGATACTGCGGCGAGTCACAAAACTTGTGATTTTTTTCTTCATTGAAATAAACTTTTTCTATATGATTTTTTTCTTTTTAATTGTCAAAGGTACTGCTTTTGAAAATAAGAAGGAAATTTTTTATTTTGAGGGATAAGATATTTACTTAATTTTTAAATTGCTTTTATTTTCCAACGCACGCCTAATTCTAAATTTTGATATTGAATACGGTTGTTATTACTATGCCAAGCTAAGTGGATACGAAGTGTTTCTTTGTTTTTGATAGGAAAAAATTCGATGCCAGCGCCATAAAATGCGTAAGAAGTGCCAGGAAGAACAAAGCGGTCAATGGCTAAATTAAGATCAAAATTAGGTTCGTTATGTTGAGGAATATGAGTTTGGGAATTGTTGCGGTCGTAGCCTCCTTTTGCAAATACCTTCCATTGCGAATTGATTTGATATGTGGCTTTGCCAATAAGGGTATAGTCTTTGAAGAAAAATTCTTTAGCACTTCCTGCACGGTTCATAATATCGATATCTAAACTAAAATGATTAAATGTAAAGCGATTTCCGAGAGCGATATAATTGATGTATTTATTTTTTTCGTATTCAATTAAATTGATCGAATAGGCCGTGTGAAACCATTTGTAATTTCCAAACCACATTAAATTGTAGGCCCATATATTTTCAAAAGCTTTTTTTGAAAATGGAGAATTGACAAATTGTGCCATAAATGTATTTTTGGTGTTACTATATGTAAAAGTTAAACCTAATTGGTAACATACCACATTATTCCAAAAATCAGACCAATAATACACATCGATAGGCGCTTCATCATATTCAAAGCCTCCAATGGCCACTACTTGTTTTCCCGCAGTAAAGGAAAAACTTTTATTAATGTGATAGGCGATCCAAGCCATATCCGTGGCGCCAAAAATCGTGGGATTTGCACTCGTAGGAACGTTTAATCGTTGACGAAATTTGTAACTAAAATGTTCGTTAATTTGTCCGTCAAAATAAACTTGAAGATATTTGCCAGCGAAGCCTGCTTGTGTGGGGTTGGTATCCGTACTTATTTTAACATCGAGGTCAAAGCGAGTATCAAAATAGAGAGCGAACTTTTGTTGCCTTGCTTGAGTGGCTTCTTCTAGCGTGTAACGTTCGTCTTGTGCAATGACACTCAAAGATACTAATAAAAATAAAGTCGTGGTATAGATTCGTTTCATCCGTACATAAATTTTAAACTAAGTGTATAAAAAAACAGGTATACTTTGATAAAAAAGATTGCAAAGATAGCTTCTTTTGTTGATAATTCAAAAAGAGAATGAACCGAAGTATAAACTTTTGTTTTTATACGTATTTGTTTGCTCCTTTCCTTAAAAATCCGTATCTTTGCAAGTTCTTTATATGTAAAAATAAAACATTGAAATACAATAAATTAAATTTAAACAAGACATGGCAAAAGAAAAAAAATTCTTGACCTGTGATGGAAATCAAGCCGCTGCACATATAGCATATATGTTTAGTGAAGTAGCTGCGATTTATCCTATCACGCCTTCTTCTACAATGGCAGAGTACGTTGACGAATGGGCCGCTGCAGGGCGCAAAAACATTTTTGGCGAAACGGTAAAAGTATTGGAAATGCAATCAGAGGCAGGTGCCGCAGGTGCTGTGCATGGTTCATTACAAGCGGGTGCTTTAACAACTACCTACACCGCTTCACAAGGT
>JAVVPL010000059.1:0-12621 GCA_036655775.1 Bacteroidales bacterium
GCAAACGTTAGATACTGTATATCGAAAACAGATTGAAGGATAAAAAGTAAAGTTGAGTGCAGTTAAAAACAAAACACCCGACTTTACCTTTTAGGGTGTAAAATCGGGTGTAATTCGTGTAATTTATTGATTTTCAACATTACTCGCGGAGAGTGAGGGATTCGAACCCCCGGACCTGTTACAGTCAATAGTTTTCAAGACTACCGCAATCGACCACTCTGCCAACTCTCCGCCGCAAAAGTACTACAAATTTCTCTAATTGCAAAAAAAATAATTTATTTTACTCATTTTTTTGCAAAAAGACAGCTAGGATATGCTAAAAATGATGTATCTTTGTAACTTATGTACTTTAGTAATACTAAAAATGCTAATTATTTCTAAAAATTGAATGAAGATATGTCCCAACTTAAGACAGCCGTAGTTATTCTCAATTGGAATGGTCGTAAATTTCTCGAACAATTTCTACCCAATCTCATGGCATGTACAGGGGAGGCCGCTACACTTATTGTAGCGGACAATCATTCTTCGGATGATTCGGTGAGTTTTATGCAAAAGCAGTATCCCCAAATACAACTGATACAAAATAACGAAAATGGAGGCTTTGCCAAAGGGTATAATGACGCGCTTGCACAGCTTGATGCCCAATACTATGTTCTACTCAATTCGGATATAGAAGTGACGCCCCATTGGATAGAACCCATTATAGAAATGATGGATAAAGATCCCCAGATTGCCTGTTGTCAACCCAAATTACGTTCGTACCATAAACGTAATTTTTTTGAATATGCAGGCGCTGCGGGTGGATTTATCGATTATTTAGGATATCCCTTTTGTCGAGGTCGTATTTTTGAATCCATAGAAGAAGATCTAGGGCAATATGATGAAGTTTGTGAAGTTTTTTGGGCTACGGGAGCCGCCTTGTTTGTACGAGCCGATTTATATCAACAATATGGAGGACTCGATGCCGATTTTTTTGCTCATCAAGAAGAAATTGATTTTTGTTGGCGAATGAAAAACTTGGGTTATAAAAATATGTATTGTCCCCAATCGGTAGTTTATCATATAGGAGGGGGTACCTTACCCAAAAGTTCAGCGCATAAAACCTATTTAAATTTCAGAAATAATTTAAGTCTTTTATACAAAAATCTTCCTCAAAAAGAACTTAAAAAAGTTTTTCTATATCGTTTTATTTTAGATCTGATTGCGACCCTTCGTTTTTTATGTAAAGGCAGTTTTGCAGAAGTGAAAGCCGTATTTAGAGCCTATATCGATTTTTACAAGATAAAAGAGCACAATAAAGCTAAGAGAGCACAGTTCGTCCAAAAAGATGACCTTAGCTGTATGTGGCAACGAAGTTTAGTTTGGAATTATTATATACGTAAAATACGTACATTTAAACAAATCCATTTCCCTTTTTAAAAAATAGGCTTAGCAAGAACTCTCTATGGCTTAGCAAGAACTCTCTATCTCTTAGCAAGAACTCTCTATCTCTTAGCAAGAACTCTCTATGGCTTAGCAAAAACTCTCTATGGCTTAGCAAGAACTCTCTATCTCTTAGCAAAAACTCTCTATAGCTAAACGATAACTCTCCAAGCCAAATCCCATAATACATCCCTTACAAGCACTAGCTATCAACGAATGATGTCTAAAATCCTCCCGAGCGGCCGTATTGGAGATATGTATTTCCACCACGGGACTTGTAATGGCTTTGATCGCATCTAAAATAGCTACAGACGTATGCGTATAGCCTCCCGCATTGAGTAAAATGCCATCCATACTAAATCCGATCTCTTGTAATTTTCCAATAAGTTCCCCTTCAATATTGGATTGGAAATAGCCAATATCCATAGTTGGATACAACTTTTTCAATTCACATAAATAGGATTCAAATCCCTGTCCTCCATAGATAGCAGGCTCACGTACACCCAATAGATTTAAATTAGGACCATTGATAATGAATAATTTTTTTTTAGACATAACTATATCGTATTAGGAAGTTGCCAATGGATGGGTGTCATCCCTTGTTTTATTAATATTTCATTGGTTTTAGAAAAATGCCCACATCCTATAAATCCTCGATAAGCCGAGAGTGGCGAAGGATGTACACTTTTCAATATATGATGTTTACTTAGATCAATTAAAGTTTCTTTTTTTTGCGCATACGCTCCCCACAATAAAAAAACCAAGCCGCTTTTTTCTTGCGATAGTTTTTTGATAACCGCATCTGTAAAGCATTCCCATCCTTTATTTTGGTGAGATCCTGCTTGATTGGCTCTTACCGTTAAAGTGGCATTTAATAAAAACACCCCTTGTTCGGCCCAACTCCCCAAATGTCCGTGCGTAGGAATAGGGTATCCAAAATCACGTGCCAATTCTTTAAATATATTGAGTAGAGAAGGAGGAGGAGCCATACCCACGGGTACCGAAAAGCATAATCCTTCAGCTTGTCCAGGTCCATGATAGGGGTCTTGTCCTATCAATACCACCTTTACTTTTTCAAAAGGCGTGCGTGAAAAAGCTTCAAATATCTTTCCTCCAGGAGGATATATCGTATAGGTCGATTTTTCATTCACTAAAAAATGTTTAAGAGCACTAAAATAAGCGGCGTCAAATTCCGAACGCAATACTTTTTTCCAACTTTCCTCTATTTGTGGGTCTATGGTAGGCATAAAATAATGTATAGATAATATTGATTACAAATATACTACCTCTATCTTAAAAAAACAAATAGATTCAAAAACACTATTTTTTACAATCGTATCAAAATAGCGTGTAAATTCCTTTAAAGTTTTGATCTGTAAAGAGATTATAAAAATCCTTTCAACAAGTTCTTAAAATTATCTATTTAGTATAACAGTACAAAACCCTATAAACTAAAAAAGTTTTCATAGATGTATTCCTAACTTAAAAAACCCTAGGGACAAAAAAAGTTTTTTAAGTATTGGTATTTGCTGTTACTTAGGCAAATAGCAATTTCCCTCAAAAAAAGTCAGTAATTTCCTAAAAAAAAAGCAAAAAAAAAGCAAAAAAACTTTGTAAACTAAAAAAGTTTCTATACTTTTGCATCCGTTTTAAAACTTTAAAAACATTTAAAGTTTTTTATGTATTGTAAATTAAGTCTCTTTAGAGACACAATATGGAGAAAGGTAGTAAAAATATGGACATTTCAAGCAGAATTATACAAATTGCGAACGAGCTTTTTTTTAAGTGGGGCATAAAAAGTGTATCCATGGATCAAATTGCGAGTGATTTAGGAATTTCAAAACGTACGTTATACGAAAACTTTAAAGATAAAGATAGTTTAGTATTAGGGGTTTTGGAAAAAATACAACTCGATCATACGGGGCATTTAAAAGCCATTACTGCTCAAGATGTACCCGATGTTCATAAATTATTGATGATGTTTATCGAAGGACAAACTATGAAAAATAAAATCAATCCTTCATTTTTTAAAGATTTGAGAAAATTTTACTACCCTTTATATAAAGATGTATTTACTAAAGAAAAAGCAGCTTCAGATAGTTTAATAATGCAATTATATACAACGGCTCAGCAAAATGGCTATTTTTTAGCAGATTTGGATATGCGTTTGGTATATACTTTTATTGGAGATATAATGGAAGATAAATTGGGGTATATGTCGGATGGTTTGATGTCGATGCAAGAAGTTCAACAAAATGTATTACGACCTTTTATGATGGGTATTTCCACTCCTAGAGGGGCCGAAGCATTTAAACAATGTGCAATGAATATGAATAGAATCAAAGAAACAATTCCCAATAAAGAATAACAAAATAACAAATAGGAGTTAGCGGTATCGAAACAGTAGAAAAACGAAGAACTCCTTAGAATCCAAGATAGTAAAATTTATATATATAAGAAATTTGATAAAAATATGCTAAAAAAAATCATTTTATTGAGTGCGTTTGCAGTGAGTTGTATGGGACTGTATGCGCAAGATGCTTCCCAAATAGTGCAAAGGCACTCACAGGAAGATACAACAACCATAGAAAATTTAAAATTGAGTTTGAAAGAAGCCAAGGAGTATGCTTCGGAGCATAATGTCAATTTTAAGAAAACACAAAATGCGGTAAAAGATGCCTTATATACCAAACGGGAGGCAATTGCAAGCTATATTCCTCAAATTGATGCAAATCTCAACTATAATAACTATTTGGGAGCCTCTATGAGTATGAGTTTAGCTCCAGGCGCTACTACATCAATAAAATTCAATCCTACAAGTACCTTTACTTTGCAAGCTAGTCAATTACTGTTTAATGGAAATGCGATGGTGGGGATCATGTTGGGAAAAATAGCTCAAGAAATGGCCGAAATATCGCAAGAAAATGCGGCTTTGACCTTGAAAGATCAAGTAAGTAGATCATATTACACCATATTATTGAGTGAAACCACCAAAAAAATCTTGATTCAAAACTTATCCGACATCAAAGATATTGCAGCTAAAACACAAGCAATGGCAGATGCAGGGGCATTGGAACAAACGGATGCAGATCAATTGTTGGTGCAAGTCAATTTGCTTGAAAATATGATTCAAAACAGCGATAGAAATACTGAATTGGGTTATAATTTACTCAAATTGCAATTAGGTACCAATATTAAAAGCACCGTCACTTTAACGGAAAGTATAGAAAATTTGCTCAACAATACCAATGATGCCGAAATTTTGATCAAACCCTATTTAGTAGAAGAAGATCCTATGTATCGGATGGCCGAAGGCGCACAGAGAATTTCAGAAAAACAACATTTAATGTCGGTGATGAATGCTTTGCCTACGGTATCTGCCTTTTACAATTTCAATGGTAAAATTTTAAAACCTGCTTTTGATATGTCGCCCAAAAATGTGGTGGGTCTTCAAGCGAGTGTACCTATATTTAAAGGTTTGAAAAATACGAATACATTTAGAAAAACTAAATTGGCTAAAGAAAATGCAGCGATGGATCTTACTTTTGCCAACGATCAATTGCTTACATCCGAAAAACAATATCGTTATAATCTAAAAACGGCCTTAGAGCAATATGCTACACAGAAAATGAATGTGGATGTGGCTTTACGTGTATTCAAAAGTATTGAATTAAAATATGATCAAGGCGTTAAATCGAGTTTGGATTTAACCACAGCAAACTCTAATTATTTACAAGCCCAAACCGACTACTTAGGTGCGGTGATGCAAGTATTAGAGGCTAGAACCGCTTTAGAAAAATTATTAGGTATTCTATAAGAATATAAAAAATCACAAAGTATAAAAAGTTTAAAATTAAAATATATGAATCTCACACGAAAATTTGGAACCTTAAGTCTCGCTTTTTTAGTTGTAATGTCTACGCTTACAACCGCTTGTTCTAAGTCTAAAAAAACAGATAAAACTACGGTAGCAACCGAAGAAATGGTTGAAGTATTGATTTTGAAAAAAGAAATGATAGACAAGGTAATGGAATATACCGCAACCTTAAAACCTTGGGAGGAAGTGCATTTGGCTCCTGCTTCTCCAGCACGTATCGAAAGAATATTAGTAGATGTAAGCGATGTGGTTCATCAAGGACAATCTTTGGTCGAAATGGATAAAACCCAATTATTACAAACCGAATTGCAACTCAAAAACTTGGAAAGCGAATTTAGACGTGCTGAAATTTTATTTAAAGCAGGTAGTTATTCAGCACAAGCTTATGATCAATTGAAAACACAATATGAAGTAGCGCAAGAAAATGCCAAATTTTTGAAACGCAATGTGGTATTAAAAGCTCCTTTCCCAGGTGTAATTTCTGGTAAATATTTTGAAAATGGTGAAATGTATTCAGGGAGTCCTGTGCAAAGTATTGGTAAAGCAGCTATTTTATCATTGGTTCAAATCAATGTTTTAAAAGCCGTAATCGCAGTTCCTGAGTCGTATTTCCCCATACTAAAAAAAGGGATGAAAGCAGAAGTACTTAGTGATACCTATTCCGACAAAACTTTTGTAGGAACCATTGATATCATTTATCCTACCATTGATGCAGCCACACGTAGTTTTGAAGTAGAATTTAAAGTTCAAAATCCAAATAATATTTTGCGTCCAGGGATGTTTGTTCGATTGAGTTTGAATATGGGTAGAGCCGAAGCCATGGTAGTGCCCGATTATACAGTATTAAAAATGCAAGGAACCAACGAACGCTATGTATTTATTGATGATAATGGCACCGCAAAACGGGTAGTAGTAACCTTAGGCGCTCGTTTCAATGATAAAGTAGAAATCCTTTCTGATGAGTTAAAAATGGGAGATCGAGTAGTTACCGAAGGTCAAGGCCGTTTGGTAGATGGTGTAAAAATAAAGATTGCCAATAATTAATATAGAATAAAAAACAATGAGTATATATAAAACAGCCGTTGCGAAACCGATTTCCACCATCATGATTTTTGTGGGGGTGATGATCTTTGGTTTATATTGTTTAACCCGAATTCCCGTCGATTTATATCCCGAATTAGAAATGCCCAGCATGTCCATTATGACCGTGTATCCAGGGGCAAGTGCGGTGGATATAGAAGAAAATATTACGCGATACGTAGAAGATGCAGTCAATTCTGTTGATAAACTTAAAGAGTTAAATTCAACTTCTAAAGATAATATTTCCATTATTTCTCTTGAATTTGAGTGGGGAACCAATTTGGATGAATCCGTCAATGATGTGCGTGAAGCGCTGGATAGGGCGTATAGCAATTTCCCTGACGATTGTGATCGTCCTACGATTTTCAAATTTAGTACAAGTATGATGCCTATTTTGTTTTATACAATTACGGCAAACGAGAACTATGCAGCTTTGGAAAAATTAATCGACCAAAAAGTAGTCAATCCTTTAAATAGGGTAGATGGGGTGGCTTCCGTATTCCTTAGTGGAGCTCCTGAACGTACAATTTATGTCGATGTTGATGCTAAAAAATTGGACGCCTATCATTTGACGGTCGAAAAAGTAAGTGAAATTGTGGCTTCTGCCAATTTGGATATGCCTGCAGGAAGTGTACGTATGGGACGTATTGATTATCAATTACGTGTAGAGGGGCAATTTAAAAATAGTGAAGAAATACGCAATTTAGTTGTAGGAAATGTAGAGGGTCGAAATATTTTTATTCGAGATATTGCTGACGTTAAAGATACGATCAAAGATATTATGATTGCCGAACGTTCCAATGGTGGCAAAGGGATGCGTATGATGATTATGAAGCAATCGGGAGCCAATACCGTGGCTGTGGCCAAAGCCATCAATGCCAAAATGGCTGAATTGGAAAAAACCTTGCCTAAGGATGTGAAAGTACTTCAAGTATACGATTCTTCAACCTTTATTGAAAGTTCTATCGGGAACCTTTCCGAAACTTTGTTATTTGCCTTGATCTTTGTGGCCTTGGTAATTTTATTCTTCTTGGGTCGTTGGCGTGCTACCTTTATTATTTTGATTACGATTCCTATTTCTTTAATTGTGGCTTTTGCCTATCTGTATTTAACGGGAAGTTCTATCAATATTATTTCTTTGTCTTCGCTGTCCATTGCGATTGGGATGGTTGTGGATGATGCCATTGTGGTGCTGGAAAATATTACCAAGCATATTGAACGAGGGTCCCGACCCCAGGAGGCGGCTATTTATGGAACCAATGAAGTATGGGTATCGGTCATCGCTTCCACCTTGGTTGTGGTAGCTGTATTCTTACCTTTGACCACTCTTTCGGGTATGGTAGGGATTATGTTTAGTGAATTAGGATGGATTGTTACCATTACGGTGGTTACCTCTACCATTGCAGCTATTACCTTGACCCCTATGTTGTCGGCCAAATTACTAAAACTTCAAGATAGCGATGTTCGTTTAACTGGTTTTGCTCGTTTTCACCAAAAATATATAGAAAAGAAACTTGATGCTTTAGATGCGTTTTATGAACGCACCTTACGTTGGGCCTTAGGTCGTAAAAAGATTATTATGATAGGTACCATGAGTTTCTTTGTGGCCTCTCTCTTCCTCTTCAAATTTGTAGGTACCGACTTTATGCCCGAAACCGATGAAGGTCGTTTTTCGGCAACTGTTGAAGTAGCAACGGGTTTGCGGGTAGAAGAAACACTTAAAACAACCGCGAAACTCGAAAAATTATTAAAAGAACGTTATCCTGAAGTTACCATTGTATCTTCTTCTACAGGAGCCGATGATGAAGGGGGCTTCTCTTCTTTATTTGGAAATAGTGGTACCAATACAATTAGTTTAACCATTCGTTTACTCGACTTAAAAGATAGAGATCGGAGTGTATTTGAAATTGCCAATGATTTTAGAGAGCAATTAAAACAATTCCCCGAGATTGTAGAATATACAGTGAGTACAGGAGGCGGTTCGAGTTCGATGGGCGGCGGCGGCAATAATGTAAGTGTCGAAATTTACGGATATGATTTGAATGCAACCAACAAAGTGGCTCAAGAAATTAAAACCAAATTATCTGAACTTGAAGGGGCCAAAGATATCACCATTAGTCGTAAAAAAGATAAACCTGAATTGTGTGTCGATTTAGACAAAGAAAAAATGGCTCAAAATGGACTAAGTAGTGCGATGGTATCTTCTTTCTTAAGAAACCGTGTAGGAGGGATGATCTCTAGTATTTATAGAGAAGATGGAGAGGAATACGATATTGTAGTACGTTTGTCGGAAGAATACCGAAGTGCGGTAACAAACATTGAAGATATTAGTATTATGACCCCTCAAGGAAAGTCGATTAAGTTGAAAGAATTGGGTGATGTGAAAGAAAACTGGGGACCTCCAAATATCGAACGTAAACGTAGAGAGCGTATAGTTAAAGTCGATGTGACACCTGTGGGAGTACCATTGGGAACCTTAGCTACGCAAATTCAAGACAAACTCAAGGAAGTACAAGTTCCAGATGATATGCTTATCGAGCTATCGGGAGCTTACGAAGATCAACAAGAGTCGTTTGCCGATATGGGAATGTTGTTAGTTTTGATTTTTGCCCTAGTATTTATTGTTATGGCTTCTCAGTTTGAATCATTCTCTAAACCTTTTGTGATTGCTTTTGCTATTCCATTTGCGTTTACAGGTGTAATTTTAGCTCTTTTGATAACGGGTACAACCTTGAATATGATTGCCTCTTTAGGCGCGATCTTATTGGTGGGTATTGTTGTCAAAAATGGGATTGTGCTGGTGGACTTTATCAATTTAATGCGTGACCGTAATATGGAATTGAATGAAGCCATTGCGGTGTCTGGAAAATCTCGTTTACGTCCCGTATTGATGACTACGGCTACAACCATCTTAGGGATGCTTCCTATGGCTTTGAGTATAGGAGAAGGAGCTGAAATGTGGTCGCCTATGGGAATCACAGTAATTGGCGGGCTTACGGTATCTACAATTGTAACCTTGGTGATTGTTCCTGTAATGTATGCTTTAGTTGCTCGTCGTGGCGAACGTGATAAAGAAAATAAATTACGTCAAGATTTTCAATTTTTGAATAAATAATTTCCCAAAAAGGAAGTGTAATCCTCAGAATGGAGGTGCACACTTCCTTTTTACTTAAAATAAATTAGATATGAAAGCAGTGTTTGTGGTTTTTAATCAAGCCAATATAGAGCGTGTAGAATATGCGCTAGACATTTTAGAAATTAAAGGTTGGACCTTATGGCAAGATGTGCAAGGAAAAGGGACCCATACTGGAGAGCCTCATCGTGGCACGCATACTTGGCCCGAGATGAATTCGTCCATCATCGCTATGGTCGACGAAGACAAAGTTGCTCCATTATTAGATAAAATCAAAAAAATAGATGAGGTGAATGAATCTGTAGGTATTCGCGCCTTTGTTTGGGATATTCTGCAGACGGTATAATCTGTAGAATTAGTAAAAAATATGTATATTTGCAAATTATATTTGACGATTGTTTTTGTTTAGTTGAAAGCTCTCGTCAAATATAATTCACTTATTTTTTACATTAAAAAAAATGCAAATGTCTAAACGTGTGATTTCCATTATTCTTGTATCTATTTTTTTACTAAGCCTATTGGCTTCGTGTGCAGGTAGTAGAGAAACTTGTCCCGCTTATCCTTCGCACTATAAAAAAGAACGCTTACCTTACTAAATCCAATGCGTTCAGTTTATGCCTTTTTATTCTTTTTGAGTTGTCTAGGCTCACTATCGGCACAAGTTGTTGTATATGAAGATTATGTTCCCGAAAAACAACGTATTTACACCAAGGAGTCGATGGGATTTGCTTTTATTCATACGGCAGGTTTAGGGTTAGGATATACCCGAGGGCATTATAGTCCATCTTTTCGTTATTCTGCATGGGAGATCAATGCGAGTACCATGTGGAATCCCAAAAATTTTAAAACGGAACCTTTTGGTTCTTATTATGGGAAGGCTCGTCGGTATGTGATGGGGCAAATTAATAGTTTTGCCGTTATTAGAGGAGGATATGGAAGCCGATGGACCTTTGCTGAAAAACCCTTTTGGGGAGGCGTGAATATATCGCTTGATTATTCGGGTGGTTTTTCTTTGGGCTTGGCATTCCCTCAATATCTCTATATTATTTACAATATGGAGGATCCCAATACCGGTGAAGCTAGCATTCGGACCGAATTAGAAAAATTTGATCCCGAAAATCAAAAACATCGATCGTGGGATCAAATTTATGGACGAGGTCCTGTCTTTCACGGTGTTTGGCATCTACGACCTTATCCTGGCATTTATGCCAAAGTAGGACTTACTTTTGAATTTGGTAAACTAGAAGAAAAGATACGAGCCTTACAAGCAGGTTTATTGGTGGATTACTATTTTATAGGTATTCCCTTAATGGCAGAAAATCCGTATCGTCCAATTTTTTTGAATTTTTATATATCCTTTAGCTTTGGAAAACGTTTTGGTATACGCTAATCCTATCTAAATTACAAAGTAATATACGTTTTTAAGGCTTCAATATAGGCTTCCAAGGCCAAAATCCCTTCAGCTGTAATTTTGCAGGTGGTTTGAGGAATCTTTCCACGGTATCCTTTTTGGACTGTAATATAGCCTGCAATACGTAATTTTTCTATTTGTACACTCAAGTTTCCTGCGCTGGCAGCGGTTTTTTCACGAAGATATGAAAAATCGGCCGAGTCTACAGCTATCAATAAAGATATAATTGCCAATCGAAGTTCTGAATGGAGCAAAGGATTTAATTCTTTAAACATCTTTTATTTTTATAATTTAAAATATGCCCAGGAATAATTTGTGTAACTATAAACATAAGTGCAAAGATAAGAATTTGATCTAAACCTCCAACAAAACAAAATGAAAAAGACAGTAGAATGCCAAGAATTCCGCCAAAAATAAAAGCTCTAAAGGAAAGTACAGCTCCAGAGAGTATAATCCCTATATTTAAGATTAATCCTTCAACGAATAAAATAGGTATAGAATGGACGAAAAATGCAAGAATTGGAACGGCAAACGTAACTGCTCCCACCGTGATCCAAATATAGGCAATTATTTTATCAATGAGAGTCTTTAGGCTGCTCTTGGTTTTGCGCAAATGAAAAATTGTGCAAGGGGTTCCAATGATAGGAATTAAAAACCATAGCCAAGGTATGTTTTCATTTCCAAATTGTTGAATTAAAAAATAAATCAGTAGAGAGACTACCAAAGAGGTATATCCCCATATCAAAAATATAGAGCCTCCTTTTTGCTGAAGTTTTCCGCGTGCTTCCGTAATCATTTGTGAAATAAGTGTTAAGCTTTCTTCTGCACTGAGTTTTGTGTCTTTTAATGCTTCGTTTGTTGTTGTCATATTTGTAAATTTTATAGATTAATAAATTGCAAATATAAAGTAGTTTATAAAATAAACCAAATTTTCTTGCATTTTTTTTATTTATAATTTTTTTTAGTTTTTTAAAGACATTTCTCTAAGAAGTTTCTCTTTCTCGAAAATTACCCTCAAAAGTTTTTTCTCGAAGACATTTCTCTAAAAAGTTTTTCTTTCTCAAAAATTACCCTCAAAAGTTTTTTTCTCGAAGACATTTCTCTAAAAAGTTTCTCTCTCTCGAAAATTACCCTCGAAAGTTTTTTTCTCGAAGGCATTTTTCTAAAAAGTTTCTCTTTCTCAAAAATTACCCTCAAAAGTTTTTTCTCGAAGACGTTTTTCTAAGAAGTTTCTCTCTCGAAAATTCTTCTCAAAAGTTTTTCTTATAAAGAAGTTTTTCAAAAAAGTATCTCAAAGAAGTATCTCTCAAAAATTTTCCTCTCGAAAATTTCTCAAAAACAAGCGCTCTATAATTTAAATTAGAGGGTGGGAGCTACTACTCAAATTTTCAAAAATAAGGCTTTAAAATGGCTAAAATAGAAATTTAAAAAGGGCGAAAAGGTTGTTTACAAAAATATTTAAATGTGCGGAAATGGCTAGAAGTTACAAAAGTAAACAGATACATTTGGATATAATTAAATAAAAACAAGGTTTACAATTGTAAATAAGCAGACAGGCAGGCAATAATACTAATTATACATATAATCACTATATAATCAACTGTTTACATATAAACAGGGAAGGAATAGACTAGGTAAAAAACGATTTAATTAACAAATATAGAAGAGGGATGAAATTTTGTATAATAATCATATATA
>JAVVPL010000060.1:0-4332 GCA_036655775.1 Bacteroidales bacterium
AATATATTTCGCGTATCACTAAAGATGTACGACAACGGCCTTTGTATATAGTAGAATCGACCAATCAGACTGCAGACAGCAAAAATCAATAAAACGTGCTTAATTCAATATAAAAAAAACAGCCAAACAATATGATTTTTTGTTTGACTGTTTTTTTATACGTACGGATATTTTTGTGAAATTATATCAATTCGTGAATCACGAGACCTGAACGTAATTTAGGTTCAAACCAAGTGGTTTTAGGAGGCATGATATTTCCGCTATCAGCAATATTGATAAGTTGTTTCATCGATACAGGATAAAGGGCAAAAGCTACTTTCATCTCACCATTATCTACACGACGTTTCAATTCGCCTAAACCTCTAATTCCGCCTACAAAATCAATTCGTTTATCGGTGCGGAGATCTTTAATGCCTAAAATTTTGTCGAGTACTAAATTGGAAAGAATGGTCACATCCAATACGCCAATAGGATCTTGGTCGTTGTAGGTACCCGCTTTTGCAATCATAGAATACCATTTACCCCCTAAATACATGCTAAATTCGTGTAATTTACCTGGCGTATGAATTTGCGTGCCTTCTTCTTTGATGGTGAAATCTTTGCCTAATTTATCGATTAGCTGTGCAGGGGTTAAACCATTCAAATCTTTAATTACACGGTTGTAGTCAATAATTTTAAGTTGATTGTCGGGGAAAATTACGGACATAAAATAATTGTATTCTTCTTTTCCTGTGTGGTTAGGATTATTGGCTTTACGTTCTTTACCTACCAAAGCCGCTGCTGCTGTACGGTGATGCCCATCGGCCACATAAAGAGAAGGAATATCCTTAGCGAAAATTTCAACAATACGATGAATGGTTGCTTGATCGTTAATAACCCAAAAATGATGTCCAAAACCATCTTCTTTGGCTACAAAATCATAAATAGGTTTTTCGTTTTTAACAATTTTTTCTACGATGGCATCAATTTCTTTGTTCGCAGGATATGAAAAAAATACAGGTTCAACATTCGCATTGGTAATACGTACGTGAATCATTCGATCTTCTTCTTTGTCTTTACGTGTTAATTCGTGTTTTTTGATGTGATTGTTAAAATAATCTTCAATATGCGTGCAACCTACAATTCCGTATTGTGTACGACCATCCATAGTTTGTGCATAAATATACAATTTTTCTTCAGTGTCTTTGACTAACCAAGCATTTTTTTTGAAAAGATTGAAGTTCTCAACTACTTTGTCGTAAACGGTTTGACTGTGTTCATCAATACCTTCGGGGCAGTCAATTTCAGCTTTAGTAACACGTAAAAGAGACATTGGATTTCCTTTGGCTTCAATACGAGCTTCTGCCGAATTTAATACATCATAAGGACGTGAAGCTAATTGTTCAACAATAGAAACGGGAGGTCTAAGACCTTTGAATGGTTTTAAAATTGCCATGATCAGAATTTTAAAGTTTATGAATAATGTTAATTTTTTTATTTTAATATCCTTGGAAACAAATTTATATTGTTTCCTTGTTAGCCTTGTGAGTTCCTCTACTTATCATACTGAATACAACTAACAAACAAAAGTACGGAATATTTTTGTATCGACAAAATCCAATTAAAAAGGAAACTTCAATTTTAAGCTCTTTTTGTTTTTTAAGACATTGGGATTTGCTTTTTAGAATATTTGATTTTTCGGATTATATAAAGATTTATTTTAAGGAGCCCTTATTTATTTTTAATCTTAGTAAGCCTAGGGTATACTGATAAATTAAAAAAATAATGTAACTTTGTTGCGGTAATAGCTGAATGTACAATCTAAAAAGTATCTAGAATTTTAATTATTATGTGTATCGAAAAAATAAACTTGCTTCAATTCACCGCCACAGGCGGATGTTCTGCCAAAATTCCTCCTCAACAATTAGCGGATTTGCTTAAAGATATTCAGCTTCCACAAGAGGTCCGAATTATGGTGAATGCGCAAACACACGATGATGCGGGCGTTTACAAACTCAATGCTGACACGGCCTTGATTGTGACTACCGATTTTTTTCCGCCTGTATGTGAGGATCCTTTTGAATTTGGAGAAATCGCAGCGGCTAATTCTTTGAGTGATATTTATGCAATGGGGGGGGACCCTCTATTATGTTTGAACCTCAATATGTACCCTTCTCAATCTTTGCCTTTAGAAGGTTTACGCGAAATACTTTTGGGAGGACAAAGTAAAATTAATGAAGCTGGTGCTTTTACAATGGGAGGGCACACCATCGAAGATACAATTCCTAAATATGGCTTGGCAGTGGTGGGAAGTGTTCACCCAGAACAATTGATTACAAATGCAAATGCGCAAGTGGGCGATCTATTAATCCTTACCAAACCCCTAGGTATAGGGGTGTTAATGGCTGCCCATAAAATGGGGCTAGGCGAAGAGACTTCCTATAAAATGGCTTTGCAACAAATGAAGTTGCTCAATAAAGCAGGGAAAAATGCCATGCAAAAACTAGGGGTGCGTTGTGCTACGGATATAACTGGGTTTGGTCTTTTAGGTCATTTGATGCGAATGATGCAAGCCAGCGGCACAACCGCTTGTATTCATGCCGAGAAATTACCCGTATTACCCGAAGTGCTATCACTGATTCAAACAGGCTGTATTCCTGGGGCCGCTTTTAGAAATTTAGATTTTGTAAAAAAACATCTTTGGGTCGAGGATTCTCTTCCATTGGAATATAAAATGCTGTGTGTAGATGCTCAAACTTCAGGGGGCTTGCTTATGTGTGTAGCCCCTCAAAAAGCAGAAGCCCTCTTGCGTGATTTACAAGCAACAGGACTTCATGCACAAGCTGCGATTATCGGTGAAATTACCCCTCTATGCAAAGATGTATCGACACCAATTCTTCGTCTTCAAAAATAAAATCAATGGTTTCGTTGGCGTAGCTGTAAACAACCTCACCCCAATCTTCTTCTTCTTTGATTAAATCGGTATAATGATTGGCTTTCATCAATTCGTCTATTTGGAGTGCATTCAATTCAAATATTTTCGATCCAAATAGTAGGGTGTCTTCATGATAGACTTCCATACTATTGAGTTTCCGATTTTCTTGCTCATTCCCTTCAAAAAAAAGAGAATAACCCAGTGAAGGATATTCAAACATTAAAGTTTCTTCTTCGTCATCCAGACTTAGAATTTCTTGTTCATCGGGTTCGCCTATCAATTTGATACAATCTTCTGGCTTAATGCCCAAGGGTAATTTTTCCAAGCCTTTGCCAATAATAATAACAGGAACTTCCATTTTTTTTATTTTTTTATTTATATTTTTTTATTTTCTATTTGTTTGGCCTCTTCCCAATATACATTCATTTGTTCCAAATTTAAATCATGTAAAGAAATGCCTTTGGCTAAAGTTTGACTTTCTAGATATTTGAAACGTTGTATAAATTTTTTGTTGGTTCGTTCTAGTGCATCTTCTGGATTGATATTTTTGAATCGTGCATAATTAATCAGTGCAAATAAAATATCTCCAAATTCGCTTTCCAGCTTATCTTTATTGTTGTGGGTATCGGTAATGGCATTCAGTTCATCTTTAAATTCTTGAATTTCTTCTTTCACTTTATCCCACACTTGTTCGCTATTTTCCCAGTCGAATCCCACTCCTCTCACTTTTTCTTGTATGCGATAGGCTTTTACCATAGCGGGTAAAGTTTTAGGAACACCCCCTAATACGGATTTGGGCTCATTATCACTTTCTTTTTCGAGGAGTTTGATACTTTCCCAATTATTTTTAACCTCTTCTTCATTTTGCACTTTAACCTCTGCGAAAATATGAGGATGTCGACGGATTAATTTTTCACAAATGCCATTGCAAACATCGGTAATTGAAAAACTATTTTTTTCTTCTCCTATTTTTGCGTAAAAAACAACATGAAGTAATACGTCTCCTAATTCTTTTTTTATTTCCATTAAATCATTTTCAAGAATGGCATCGGAGAGTTCGTAGGTTTCTTCGATGGTAAGATAGCGTAAGGAATCAAAGCTTTGTTTTCGATCCCAAGGGCAAAAGTCTCTGAGAAGATCCATAATTTTGACTAAGCGATCGAAAGCTTCGCTAGAAGAGAGGGCCTTTTGGAACAGTTGGGGATTTATGGTGGGTATCATATTGTGTTTTTAAAAAGATAAAATATGTGTAACTTCGGTTGTAATTTGTTTATAATCTATATTTTCCATACAAGAAAAATGTTTTTTAGGGCAGGCAGGATAGCCATGTTTATGACAAGGGCGGCAGTTTATATTTAGGTTTTCGAATAGAAGATGTATAGCTTTACTTGTGCTTGGATAATACGGATACATGCCAA